>CAZNHI010000004.1:0-28971 GCA_964572535.1 uncultured Dehalococcoidia bacterium | reverse complement strand
GCAGCGACCACGGTGCGCTGCTGATCTTCGACGAGGTGATCACAGGATTCAGGGTCGGCCTCGGAGGTTACCAGGCAGCTTCGGGAGTGATGCCGGACCTGACTTGTTTGGGCAAGGTGGTCGGGGGCGGCATGCCGGTGGGGGCTTACGGTGGCCGTCGCGAGATTATGCAGCTGGTGGCGCCGCTGGGCCCGGTCTACCAGGCGGGGACGCTGTCCGGCAACCCCCTGACGATGGCGGCAGGCATCGCGACGCTGAAGCAGTTGGCGGCGCCGGGATTCTACGACGCGCTGGAAGAGAAGGCGGCGCGGCTGGCAGACGGCATCTCGGCGGCGATTGCGCGACAGGAGCTGTCGGCGCGGCTGAACCGGGTGGGTTCGCTGATGACGCTGTTCTTCACGGACTCGCCGGTGTACGACTACGCCAGCGCGCGTAAGGCAGACGCCCAGCGTTACGCGCGCTGCTTCCACGCACTGCTGGAAGCCGGAGTCTACCTGCCGCCTTCGCAGTATGAGGCGATGTTCGTTTCAGCAGCCCACAGCGATTCGGACATCGACGAGACGCTGGCTGCGTTCGATGCTGCCCTGGAGGCTTGATGGCGCGCTGGGCTGATATCGCGGGGGCGGAGCCGGAGTTCGCGGCGCGGGTGCAGGCGCTGTTCGATGCGCACAAGCACAAGGTTCTCGCGACGCTGCGCAAGGATGGATCGCCGCGGGTTAGCGGCATCGAGGTGACGTTCTCGGACGGCGACGTCTGGATCGGCTCGATGCCGGGCTCGCGCAAGGCGGCGGACCTGGCGCGCGACCCGCGCCTGGCGCTGCACTGCACCTCCGAAGACCCGCCACCGGATCCGGCGATCTGGGCGGGCGACGCCAAGCTCTCGGGACGAGCCGTGGAGGTGCACGATCGCGAGCGTCTGAAGTCGATGGGTGAGGGCGGCGACGGCTCCGGGGTGCTGTATCGAATCGACATAACGGAGGCAGTACTGACAGGGCTGGGTGAACCGCCGGACCACCTTATCGTGCAGGTCTGGGCTCCTGGCGGAGGGCTGAGACACCTCAAGACCAGCTGAGCCGCGGGTCCGCGAAACAGGCGACACGGTCGCTTGTTCCGGCCCAATGGCGGGTCTATACTTCCCACAACTCAGAGTAATTGCGTAGCTAGGTGAGCGTATAAATGAAAGTCACCTGTACCCAGGAAGCCCTTTCGCGCGGGTTGAGCATCGTCGGTAGGGCGGTGGCCGCGCGCAGTCCTCTACCGATCACGGCGAACGTCTTGATCGCCTCTGATGGCGGTCGTCTCAAGCTTTCGGCCACCAACCTTGAGATCACGATGAGCTGCTGGATCGACGCGACAATCGAAGAAGAGGGCGCGATCACGGTCCCGGCACGCCTGCTGGGCGACTTCGTTAACACGCTGCCGAACGACAGGATTTCGCTGAGCGTTGCGCCGCGTTCGCGACAGGTGAAGTTGGAGTGTGCGCGCAACGAGGCGCAGGTCGGTGGGCTGGACGCTGAGGATTTCCCGCCTGCGCCGGTGGTGCAGGACGGCATCGAGGTCAAGCTGGACGCCAAGGGCCTGCGTCAGGCGATCGCGCAGACGGTGTTCGCGGCGGCGACGGATGACTCGCGCCCGGTGCTTACGGGCGTTGACACGAAGTTCGAAGGCGATGCGCTGACACTGGCGGCGTCGGACGGCTTCCGGCTCTCGGTGTACAAGCTGCCGCTGGAGTCGGCTGTCGAGGCGACCGAGATCGTGGTGCCGGCGAAGGCGCTGGCGGAGCTGAGCCGGCTGCTGGCAGAGCAGGAAGCGCCGGTGACGCTGCGCACCAACGCGGCGAAGAGCCAGGTGCTATTCCGTCTGGACAACGCCGAGATGGTGGCGCAGCTGATCCAGGGCACCTTCCCCAATTTCAACCAGTTGATCCCGGCCAGCTCCACGAGCAGAGCGATCGCCGATGTGAGTGAGTTCCTGCGCGAAACGCGCACGGCCTCGGTGTTCGCGCGCGACGGGTCTGGCATCGTGCGCCTGGTGGTGACGCCGGGCGAGGGTGTGACGATGGGCAAGATCGTGATCTCGGCGCGCGCCGAGGAAGTCGGCGACAACGAGGGTGAGATCGATGCGGCGGTCGAGGGCGAGGGCGTAAAGATCGCCTTCAACGGCAAGTACCTGCAGGACGTGCTGCAGTCGTTGGAGACGGGGCAGGTGGCGATGGAGACGACGGGCCCGTCAAGCCAGGGCGTGTTCCGCATCAAAGGCGACGACAACTACGTCCACGTGATCATGCCGATGTTCGTCCAGTGGTGAGTAACCGTGATGGGCTAATTGGTTGAACGCAAGCGTTGCCACGATCGGCCCGTCATGAACCTTCACAGAACGCGCTCAGGCGCGTGCGCCGACGGTGCCGCAGCTCGTGTTGATTCCGCTGGTAGGATACGGCTGGCGACGGCTTCCAAGACTTTCCATTGAGCCAAACTGAAGAACTGGAAGGGATGCGCAACCGCGACCTTGAAATCCCAGTGGCCACCAAGTGAAGAGTAGGCAGCCAAGTACAACATCCGGTTATGGAACTCCGCAAGGACCGCAACCTTCAACGCCTCAGCTTTGTTCAATGCCGCTATGGCGCCATGACCACTATCCGTTCCCTGCCAGCGAAGACCAATCACCTGCCCGAAAATCGGAAAATGCCTCACCCCCACACTCTCGACCGCGACCAGCCTGGCTAGGGAAGGAGATAGTCTCTTGTCGGGGACTGCGAAGTGCGCCGTCGTTTCAGTCCAGTCCGCGGTTCCGGAAGACATGAAATATACCCACGCAATCGGACTGCCAGCGATCTCAATTACGCGAGGCGGCGGTCCCACGGTGATCCATTCCGCGAAGCTCGCTGGGCGCTGCTCCCGTCCAAGGTCCCGGTACTGTTTGGAAAGACTCTGTGGAACCACTGATGCATCAATGCCTATGCGCCGCATCTCAGTGCAAAGTTCGTCGATGGGGCGATAGTTCTTAGTTGCAGCCAGCGCTCTCTGGAGGCGTCCGAGAAGGGAGTTTGGCGATCGATTGTGCATGAGATATCGGTTCATGTTCCCAGCTGGCTAACTCAACAGCAGCGTAGCACTGTGGCGCTCCGCCGTCTGCGGCGTGGTAAAGCGCTAAGCGAAAGTCCTCGATACAGAGGAATCGAGTCTACGTCCTTGCTGCACGTATATCCCGATGTTCGTCCAGTGGTGAAGAGCCTCACAAAACGCTCGTGTCCTGAGTCCAGAACGTAATCTCAACCGGGCAGTCGCCGCCGCTACCGAACCTATGTCCACATGAATATTGGCGGAGATGCTTGATGGTGCTCCATTCCCCGCCGGATGGCTTGGTGTTAAGGGAATGCCTGCCACGGAAATCTTGATTTCCGGACGGACGGCGGGCCAGGGGAGAGCCATTCGGCACTTAGTTGCTGCGAGAGTGTCGGCCAAGCTGGCTACATGAGTAGCGCACCAAACAGTGCCGCATCATTTCACCTGTTGCCGCGGATACCCGTGGCCAGCCTGTCAGGTTAAGCATCGGAGCCTCGCCCGCGGGACGGAAGGTGATGTGATCATGCTGCAAGTCTTGGCGACGCCCCGGGACCGCACACGGAGCCTGATCTTCCTCGCGGTCTGCGGTGCTGCCGCAATCGCCGCCGCCCTCGTGGGCATCGACGACAATCCGCCCGGAATCTTCCTGGCCTTGGCAGCAGCGGTGGCCTTAGTCCTCGCCTTCGTCCATCCATGGCGCACCCAGAAACAATTCGGGCGACTCCTCCTCACATCCGGGCTGGGCCTTCTTCTCTTCGCCGTATTGCACAACGTCTTCGACGCTCTTGCCGGCACGGCGGAGCACATCGCCGTTCTCCACGGTCTGATCGAAGGTCTCGGCGTTGCGGCGTTCCTGCTCGCGACCCTGGTCTTTCCTGCGGCCATTCTGGTCAGCGTTGTCGCACTAATCGTCGTATTTATCCGCAACCGTCGTCGATCCACCTGAGGTGATGGCTCCGGCCAGCGTCGCCTAACAAATGACCCCGGCGAGTGACGCCCACCCGTTCTGGTTGCGGCATCCCGCTCCGAATCTCTATCAGTCTCGCTAGTTAGCTTTCGGACGGTAGAAGGCTAACTCGAACTCAACCACTCCGCTGCCTAGGAATCGAACGCGCGAGAGCCCCGATGGGTGCTCACGGCTTCAAGCAAGAGGTCTTGCTCATCCTGATTACCACAGACACGCCTTCGGGCAGCCTCCACATCCAACGGAGAGAAGCTTGCTTTGCAACGTTGCTGACCAGACGCAATCACGGTAGCATCCCTCGCAGCGGCGTCATCTCAAGAACTGGGCGCACCGGGGAAAGCTCAGATGCCTACAGACCGGAAGATCAGAGAGAAGCGGCCAGAACCTCACAAGGTAATGGCGCCGGAGTCAAAGTCTGCAAGGCTCAGAAAGACGGAGGTCCCTGGCGAGTCTAGCCCTGTAGCCCCGTATCTAGATTCCTCAATGGGCAAGAAGCCTTCCTGGTCTTTGCGCCAGCAGACGGTTCTGGACATGCAGCGCCAGCACGGAAACAGCTTTGTACAGCGCATGCTCCGCTCTGCTGGAGGCGCGAAGTCAATGCCGCCGCCCCTACAACGAGCCCTGTCGGCCGAAGAAAAAGCGCTTAATCTGAAATCGCCTGAATTGGCCGGTGATTCCCGGCTTGAGTCGGCTTTCGACAACAGCCCTTCGATGAAGTGGGGTGAGGACGGCGACCCCGTCAAGAAAGTCCAGCAGGGCCTGATTAACGACGGCTTCCCCATGCCCATAACTACCAAAGAGACCGGCAAGCCCGATGGCATCTTTGGCAACGAGACCTTTGGTGTCGTGAAGAAGTTTCAGGGAAAACATGGCTTATCAGCAGATGGCATCGTCGGCCGCCAGACGTTGGGCAAGTTAGATGAGCTAGCTTCCGTAAAACCGCCGGACGAGAAGCCGCTCACCACCACCGAGCTTATCTTGAAGGTGATGACAGGCTTGCCGCGAGCCAACCTGGATGCCCTGCGTAAAGATGAGACATTCCTGAGCAGCATCCAAACCACGATGTCGAACGAGGAGTTCGGCCGGGCTGCTGCCATTTTGCAGCTGACCGTACCAGACGGCGTCGTTGACGCGGAGGCAGCCAGGACGGAAGCCCTGCGTATCCTGTCAGCCCAGCTCGGCGGCGACAAAGCATTTGCCCGAACAGCCATTGACAGCAAGATTGAAGTAGTCCTGGTACCGAAAGACACGCTCATGACCGACCTGCCTCAGTTCGCCCCCTTAAAGGGTACAAAGACCTTTGACGGCCGTGACTGGGAAACCGTCCGCGGCGTCGGCAACGTTGCACTTGGCGGCAGGATGTACACAGCCATTACAGAAGAAAATCTATTGGGCGTGGATTGCACGGCCACCCATGACGGCAAACCAGTATCAGGAACATATGAGAAAGGCTATTCAACCTCGAGTCACGAATATGCTCATGCAGTGCACGAAAACGTCCTCGACGACACCCAGAAGGCGATGGTGGAGGACGCCTACAAAGCAAGGCAGCTAAAGGCCAAGGCCAAGCCCGACGATCCCGATATGTGGGTTGACGGCCGGGAAGGCTGTTACGCCTCCAAAACTGTGTTCGAGTTCTTTGCCCAGCTCAGCAACGCCTATCTGGAAACCAACGCGGGTACAGACCCGTATACCGGCGACCCAAGGCACAACGGTAAGGACTTCGTAGAAACGAATGAGCCAGAGGTCTTCAAGTTAATGGACAAAATCTACGGCGGGGCCGGTGTTCCGGGGGCCAATCCGCGGACGTAAGCATGATCGAGCATGTCCCGGCGCGCCAGACGCGTCAATTTCACGTTTACAAGGGATCGCTACTGGTCATGATCCTTGAGGATAGGCCGGGTACTTTGCACTCCCGGGCGGCGCCAGGTCCGGGCGGACCGCCGGAACACGCCTTCGTTCACGCCATTGCCATGGACGCCCTCAGCGAAGATGAACTGGGAAAGCTATTGCGCCAGTCAAATAGCTTCGACCAATACCTGGAACGGCTCTTGGCCAGTGGATACGACATTATGTCCAACGACGACGGTGCGCGTGGAGAACGCCCCGGCGGCCGGCGTATCACTGATCCCTCTGGCCCGGCCGGCGCGCTTTGGCCTCAATCTGGCCAATTCACTACCCTGGACTGGCAGCCTGCGCCCGGACGATTGGTCTTTCCCCAGGTCACCTTGACCGTATACAGGCGGGAACTAGCGGAACCGTTTCTAGCCCTGCTTCACGGTACAACAGATTTCGAAACGTTTTGCACGGCGATAAAGAAAGAGGGCTTCCGACTCGCAGCCATCGACGGTTGATACGTTTGGCTGCCTCTTGCACGCCGCCGTCGTCACCGAAGAGTCAGGTCCGATGTCGCCCGGTGCTGTGCGGCCCAGTGACCGCTGAGCAGCAGTAGCAGCTACTGCGCATCAATGTTGCCAGGGCCCGAAACCCAAGGCGTCCTGCGCAGTATCTTGGACCTTCGCCCAATTGCGTTCCCTAACTTCTGCCCCAGACAAGTCTGGGTCGCGGTGTGAAGCGACTATCGCAGATTCGATTGGCCCCGGAACGGCAGTCGCTCGCGTTTGCACATCGTGTCGCTGTCCACGTGAGGCAGGTTATCATGAGTCTTCGTGGGACAAGCCGCTGACATGACGGCGAGGCGGGGGCTAGATGTTCGTAGGGAGCGCTAAGGACTGGCCCGGTGGCCTGAACCTGACCTTTGCAGGGCTGCCCCGCCTCCTGACGTCACTTCGTACCGCACTGCCGATCCTGTTCGGCGGCTGGTTTGTGTTCGTCATCATCGCGTCGTTCCCGGGGCTGCTGCAAAGGCCGATTGCGCTCCGGGACGGCCAGGAGACGGCGTCGTTCCTGGACGACTTCGTGGTCTTTCACTCCGCGGGCAAGTATGCCCTGGAGGCCGGCGGCGACATCTACGAACCGGCGGTGATCTCGCGATTGGAGGCCGAGACGACGGGGCAGGAGCCGGAGAAGGTCGTCGTCCTGCCGTTCTTCAATCCGCCGGCCGCTTTGCTGGCCTTCTGGCCGCTGGGCCTGCTACCGGTGGGCGTCGCAGCCGCGGTCTGGTTGACGCTGAGCGTGGCTGTCGCCGGCGTCCTGTTCAGGATGCTGGCGCGGGAGATCGGCCTGGCTGCTGATTCGACAGCGTTTCTGTTTGTCCTCGGCACCTGTGCATCACTGCCCTTCTACCAGGCTGTTATGCACGGACAGATGACCTTCCTACTGCTCGGCGGCTTCTGCCTGTTCTGTGCGGGGACGCTGCGCCCGCGTGGGGCGACGTTCGTCCTGATGGGCCTGGTGCTGCTGGCGCTCAAGCCGATCTTCTTGCTGTTTCCGCTGCTGTTCCTGGCAATGCGGCGTCAGTTTCATCTCCTGGCGGCTTTTGTCGTGGTCGAAGGCCTGCTGGTTGTGGCCGCGGCGCTGGCTTTCGGGACGAGCCTGCCCCTGGACTACGTGTCGATGTCGCTCAAGGCGCTGAGCTGGGACGAGGTGAACGGCATCTCGACCTACGGGATGTTTGGTTGGACCGGCTTCTGGCGAGGTGTTCTCGGGCCGGAGGCTCGCGAGCTGCAGTCTCTGCTCGCCTTCGCTTCGTCAGCCGCGACCCTGGCGGTCACGGTGCAGGTGTTCCGGTGCAGTCGGGGGCAGCCGTTGTTGGCGCTGAGCGCGGTCGTGCTAGCGTCTCTCCTGGTGAGCCCGCACTCCTACGCCCAGGATCTCCTGTTACTCAGCGTCCCGCTACTACTTCTCGCAGCCTCGAAGTCCTCGCGGCGAAGCGTGGCGGTGGCGGCGGTCCTGACGTGGTTTGCCTTCTATGTCCACTTCGATGTCTTGGACGCGACCGGCCTGGGGCCCGCCAACATCGGCCTCATCCTGCTCGGCGCCTGGGTGCTCCGTGAGGCGACCTCGTCTGAGCTTGTCGCTTCGAGGGCCACGGGTGAGCCTGAGGCACCGTTCAAGATCCTTCAGTTTAGGCGGCGCCCTCCATTCCCTTCAGAGGCGGCAGGTTCTTGAAGAATTACCTGATTCTCCAGAAGGATCGCCTGGCGTCGATTCACCCCCGCTGGCTGCAGGGCGGCGGCATGCTGGGCGTGGCGGCGCTCCTACTGGCGGCTTCAGCGGCGTTCGGCGTGTTCGGTTCCGGCTACGACGTTGACGGTTCGTACAACCAGCTGTACCCGGCGGGGTCTGCTACGCCACCGCCTACGTCCACGCCGGCCACCTCGTTTGTCCCATCTGTATGGGACAGGGCCTTCACAACATGATTGGGAAGATGGCCGGCAGACCTGCCCTGCTCGCACTCGCGAGCGTGGTGGCCTTGATCCTCGCGGTCGGTGTGGTGCTGGCGCTTGACGGTGGTGACGACTCTGATCCGCCGGCGGTGGTGGAGGCCAGTGCCACGGCATCGGCGACCGCGTCCCCAACCGTCGTAGCTAGCGCTGTGCCCACTGCGCGCGCGACCACCGCGTCGGCTTCGCCTGCGCCGGCGACCCCTACGCCCCAGCCTGATGTCTGGACGATCGCCCTGCTGCGCACGGGTGGCATCGCAGGGCTGGCCCAGCAGGTGAGGATCGAAAGCTCAGGTCAGGCTACGTACGAAGACCAGCGGGCCCAGCGCACCGTTAGCGGGACGCTGAACACGTCGCAGCTGAGCGCACTGGAGGCACTGATCGACGGCAGCGGGTTCTTCGCTCAACCGGCGACGCAAGTCAGGCCTTGCGCAGACTGCTTCCAGCTCAGGATCACGTTGACGAGGAACGCGCGCACTCACATAGTCGTTGCCAACGATCTGGGGCTGAGCCCGGCGCTCAAGCCGCTGGTGGAGCGTCTGACCGCACTGATGCAGGAGGGGTTGCAGTAGTGGCGCGCCGAGGTCTGCTGTTGCTCGGGCTGGTCGTGGGCCTGCTGGCGCTGGACGGCGCCCGTCCCATCGCGTCCCAGCAACCAGCGCCCGAAGCGGTAGCGCGCGCTTTCCTGGAGCAGCGTGACCAGCAAGCCGCGGCGGACGCCAGCCTCCAGCGGTCGGCAGCGCCGCAGATCGCGACGGCGACGGCCAACGACCGTGAGTTGGAGCACGTCCTGACGCAGGAGAGTGCAGGCGCCTACCACGTGCGGTTCCAGGAAACTGAGGACGGGGTGCCGATCTTCGGCGCACACGTAACCGTGAACCTCGACAAGCGCTCCGGCGAGGTCGGGATGTTCACGGACAGGCGTCGCGGCGACGAGGCCGTCTCACGAAGCGGCGTCAGCTTCGGACTGAATGAAGCTCGCGCGGTTGCGCTGTCGTCGGTTGGCGTGTCCGCGACGAGGGGTAGCATCGGTGAGACCCAGGTCTACTACCCGGCCGGGAAGCAGCTGGTGCTGGCGTGGCAGTTCGAGATCCCGGCAGTGGAGCCGCTGGGTGATTGGTTGGTCGTAGTCCGGGCGGACACCGGAGAGGTAGTCCTCCAGCAGAACGTCGCGCCACTCGACACAGGCCGTGTCTTCGACCCCAATCCAGCCGTGACGGGCGCACCGCCACCACCGACCAACTGCGACAGCACCCCGAACCAGAGCGCCCTGACCAGCGAGTATCGGACGCGCACCCTGCTGGGGATAGACTCCGGCCAGGACAGGCTCAAGGGCCAGTCCGTGGATCTGACGGCGCCGGGCATCTTGGGCGCCGAACTGGTCGGCGGTCTGGCTGCGGGCCAAGCCAACGAGACGTCGCGCAACTACATCTACGGTTGCAACGACCCTCGCTTTGAAGAGGTGATGGTCTATTACCACGTCGACACGACCCAGCGGCACATCCAGTCGCTGGGATTCACAGGGACGTCGGCGATCCTGGCTGGGCCGGTACCGGCCCACGCGCACTACATGGCCGACTGCAACGCGTTCTACTCGACCTTCGACAAGGGGTTGCACTTCGGCGACTGCGTAACCGGTGGCGGCTCCTTCGTAACGGATACGGCCGAGGATGCGGACGTAATCGTCCACGAGTACGGCCACGCGATCCAGGACGATCAGGTGCCGGGCTGGGGCTACGGCGGCCCGCTGGTCGTCGAGCAAGCTTGGGCGATGGGTGAGGGCTTCGGCGATTTCCTTGCTTCCGCTGTGAGTGGAGACCCGTGTGTCGGCGAATGGGTGAACTTCGGCTTTAGCACGTGTGCCGGTTCCCCAGGCCTGCGCTATCTTCAGAACAGCCGCACCTATCCTGCCGGTTACGAGTCCTGCCCCGACACGCCGTTAGGGACGGAGGAGGAGCACTGCGGTGGCGAGATCTGGGGCGGTGCACTCTGGGACCTGGTCGAGGCGCTGGGCAACGACAGCGACGCGCGAGACCTTGCCCTGAGGCTAGCGCTGGATAGTCATTTCTACCTTGACCCGCAACCAACCTTCTCCGACGGCGTCTGCGCCATCCTGGCGGCGGACGCCGATCTGTACAACGGGGTTCACCAGACTTTCATCACGTCGGTTTTCGCCGGTCGTGGTATTACTTGCCTTGGCAGCACACCTTCAGACTTCCCATACGCCTTCTGGCGGATTCGTCACACGTGGCGCGGCGACCTCGTGGTGCACATCAAGGCCGGCGTTGACCCCGCCTCGCCGGTATGCGATTTCCTGATCCACAACCGTGATGCCGCACCCAGCGATTCGACCGACGACGTGATCGCCTGGATTGACCTGAGCGGCGCCTGCAGCCAATCCCTGCCTCCCTCCGCCAGTACTCCCTGGTGGCTTGAAGTGCAGGACTTCGGCGCTTCGGACGTGGGGACGATCTCCGACTTTGAAATCGCACTCTCTGGGACGCTGCGTTGCGTCGCCGCGGACGTGCCGATCGCGATTCCTGACGCAACCGGAGCGAGTCCTGGGGTCATCGTACGCTCCAAGATCGACTGCTCGGATGTCTCAGAGGAGCTGCCCTCGTCCGCGATGGTCTGGTACTTCGCAGAGGGCTTTACAGGCAACGGTTGGGAGACCTACACGTACCTGCTCAACGACGGCCTGAGCACCGCCAACGTCCAGGTGGAATACCTGCTGGTGGGTGGCGGCACGGTGACCAAGAACGTCGTCCTGCAGCAGCAAACCAGGACTAGCCTGCTGGCCAACAACCCCGCGCAGGGCCCCGGCCCCAACATTGCCTTTGGAATGCGGGTCTCCTCCGACCAACCGATTACGGCCCAACAGTCGCTGATCGATACGGCCGGCAACCTGGCGCACGGCACCGTCGGCAGCAGGACGCTCTCAGACATCTGGTACTTCGCGGAGGGCTTCACGGGCAACGGCTGGCTGACCTTCATCTCAGCGACGAACCCGAACAGCGTGCCGGTGGATGTCACCGCGATCTATCACAAGACAGACGGCACTTCGGTCTCCGTGTACAAGACGATACCGGCCAACGGGCGCGACACGTTCATCGGCCATCAAGACGTGCCCGGGTCGGCGTTCAGCGTTGAGGTGTCTTCGACGTTGCCCATCGTCTCGCAGGAGGTGCTGATCGATACGGTGGGCCTCCTGGCTCACGGCACCATTGGCTCCACTGTGCTCGCAAACCAGTGGCAGCTGGCGGAGGGTTTCACGGGAGACTCGTGGCTGACCTTCGTCTCGGTGGGCAACCTGAACGACCAGCCCGTAACGGTCACCGCCACGTACAACCTGTTCGGCGCGCCGCCGGTTACCAGCCAACTGGTCATACCGGCCGGCGCCCGCGACACCTTCGCGGCGCATGAGATGGCGTCGGGCGTGGGACCCGGCCAGTCGTTCGGCGTGACGGTCTCCTCGACGCTGCCGGTGGTCGTCCAGGAGGTGTTGATCGACCCGAAGCCGGGGGTGGCGCTGGCCCACGGCGTGCTCGCCTCTACGAGCCTGGGCACCGCCTTCACGTTCGCCGGCGGCAGCGCCGAGCCGAACTGGCTGACCTTCATCTCGGTGACCAACCCGGGGGCTCAGGCCGGAAGCGCAACAGCCACCTACTACTTCAGCAGCGGCCCGCCGGTGCAGCGCTCGCAGCCGATCTCGGCGAACTCACGCATCACATTCGCGAGCTTCGATGCCACCGGCCCGGGCGCCGCGCTGCCGTTCGCCGTGAAGGTGCAGGCGAGCGTACCAGTAGTCTCGCAAGAGGTCGTAATCGACGTCAGCCCCCGATTCCTGGCGTACAGCGCGTCGGGCACGCTCAGGGAGACTCAGGTCCCGAATGTTGCGGCGGTGGAGTGGGTGTGGTCGGGGGCGGTTACGACGACGAGCGCTAAAGTGAACGCCAGGCTTGACGCCGACACGGACAACGTGCGGCTGGTGGTTAGCGAGTCCCCGGCGTTGGCCCAGCCGATCTACTCAAGCTTCGTCTCTGCAGACGGCGCCACCAACGGCGATGTCGCATCAATGTCTGTGAGTGGCCTCCAGCCTGATGCCGCTTACTACTACGCAATTGAGGTTGACGGCGTGATCGCCGGTGCGGAGGGCCGAGGCCAACTGCACACATTCCCGCAGGGCGCCGCCTCCTTCACCATCGCCTTCGGCTCCTGTGCTCTTAGTGGATCGAATAGCGCGGTCTTTGACGCGATTCGGGACTTTTCACCGCTGCTCTTCCTGATCACGGGCGACTTCCACTACGAGAACATCTCCACGAACAACGAGGCTGCATTCCGTACAGCCTTTAACCTGCAGCTGGGTCAAACCCGCCAGGAGGACCTGTACCAGTCCGTCCCGATCGCCTACGTCTGGGACGACCACGATTACGGAGGGAACGATTCCAACGGCAATGCTGCCAGCCGGACGGCGGCCCGGGCAGCGTATCGCGACTTCGTGCCGCACTACACCCTGGCGGCAGGAAGCGGCAACGCCGCAATCTATCAGGCGTTCACCATCGGCCGCGTGCGGTTCATCCTCTCGGACCTGCGCTCGGAGCGAAACGTCGGCGGCAGCGGCAGCATGATGGGGGCGGCACAACTCGCCTGGTTCAAGTCAGAGCTGGCAGCTTCGGCTACGAGCCACGAGCTGGTCGTTTGGGTGAGCACGGTGCCCTGGATCGCCACGGCTGCCGCCGGGCGCGACGATTGGGGTGGCTTCGCGGCAGAGCGCGCCGACATCGCCAACTTCATCGCAACGCAGGGCATCGACAACCTGCTGATGCTGGCCGGAGACGCCCACATGATCGCCATCGATGACGGCAGCAACAGCGACTACGCCAGTACCGGCGATGCGTCCTTCCCGGTGATGCATGCTGCCGCCCTGGACCAGACCGGCTCGACGAAGGGCGGGCCGTACAGCAAGGGCACGTTCCCCGGCGGCGGCCAGTTTGGAATACTGACGATCACGGATGACGGCACCAACATCCAGGTCGACCTCAGCGGTAGGAACACGGCGAATCAGGAGATCGTGTCTTACTCGTTCTCTACGCCGTAGTCCGCCGAGTAGCGGTCGTCACAGGCGCATTCACGATGCCGTCATGGTGTCACCAGGTTTGACAGCCTTGCCAGACTGGCGACAAGATCGCGACGCGCGACCGCCGTCGCGCTAGCTAGCCCCGTCGCGAAGCTGGAGGGCGTAATGAAACTGAGCACTGAGAGAATCCTGACAACTCACGGCGGCAGCCTGACCCGCCCGGACGACCTCCTGGAGATGATTTCGGCCAAGGAGGCCGGTAGACCCTACAACGAACAGGCATTCGCCGAGCGCGTACGCCGCGAGGTCTCGGAGGTCGTTCGGCATCAGCACGAGGTTGGCGTTGACGTGGTCAGCGACGGCGAAGAAGGCAAGCCGGGCTTCTTCACGTACATCGACGAGCGGCTCTCAGGCTTTGAGTATCGAAACCAGGAGTCGCAGGGACCAGCGAGGCCGCGCTTCGCCGATATGGCGGACTTCCCTGAATACGCCGACACGGCGCTACCGCCGTTGGTAAGGCCCGTTTGCACCGGTCCGATCAAGTACACAGGCCAGGCCTTGCTGCAGACCGACATTGACAACTTCAAGGCCGCGCTCAAGGGCATGGACGTCGCGGAGGCGTTTCTGCCGGCCGCCGCGCCCGGTATGGTCTCAGCGGACAGGCCGAATGAGTATTACGGGTCACGCGAAGAGATGCTGTTCGCGACCGCTGATGCCTTGCGTGAGGAGTACAAGGGAATCGTAGACGCGGGCTTCCTTCTCCAACTCGATGCGCCTGATATCCCGATGTCGTACCCGCGCAGGATGCACGAATGGAGCAAGGCAGATTACCTCAAGGATGTCGAGTTGCTGGTTGAGGTAACGAATCGGTCGTTGCAGGGAATCCCACCTGAGATGGTGCGTTTCCACGTCTGCTGGGGCAACTATGAAGCCCCGCACCATTACGACGTTGAAGTCAGGGAGATCGCTCCTAGCCTGGTCAAGCTTCGGGTTGGGGCTATTTACGTTGAGGCGGCTAACGCGCGTCACGAGCACGAGTGGAGCGTGTGGCGGGACATCAAGCTGCCAGCTGGGATGGCGTTGATTGCCGGGGTTATCGACACCAAGACCAACATCGTCGAGCACCCGGAGCTCGTGGCAGAGCGGATTGTTCGCTTCGCCGATGTTGTGGGCAGGGAGAACGTGATCGCCGGGACGGACTGCGGCTTTGGAACAGTCGCCAACCGACGTCGCGTCTTCCCGTCAGTAATGTGGGCAAAGCTGGAGACGCTGACAGCAGGGGCAGCACTCGCCTCCAAGCGATTGTGGCAGCCATAGCGCGAGGCGGGCTGAGTCAAGCCGGGCCGTACACCCGAGAGAGAGGTGAAAACGATGGGCAGGCTGGACGGGAAGGTTGCCCTGATCAGCGGCGGTGCCCGAGGTCAGGGCGCCTGTGAAGCGAGGATGTTCTGCCAAGAAGGAGCCAAAGTCGTCTTCGGCGACATCCTGGACGAACAGGGCATGGCACTTGAGAATGACCTTCGCGCCGCCGGCCTCGAGGCGAGTTACGCGCATCTGGACGTGACGCGAGAGAGCGATTGGCGTGCGGCAGTTGAAACAGTGGAGCGACTGCACGGCAAGCTGAACGTTCTGGTAAACAACGCCGGCATCCTGATCCGCAAGGGCATCGAAGAAACAACCGAGGACGAATGGGACCGCATCATGGCGATCAACGTCAAGGGGGTATTTCTGGGGACGAAATATGCCATCCCTGCGATGCGTCGCGCCGGCGGCGGCTCAATCATCAACCTTTCATCCACGGCGGGCCTGGTGGGCAGTGCAACTTCCTCCGCCTACACAGCCACCAAGGGCGCGGTCCGCCTTTTCACCAAGGCAACCGCGATTCAACACGTCAACGACAACATTCGTTGCAACTCGGTTCATCCGGGCCCAATTGCCACCGACATGATCAGTGAAATGGTGGCTGACGCAGATGGATGGCAGCGGAGGCTAAGGCTGCTTCCCATGGGCCGCGCCGGCAGGCCTGAAGAGGTAGCCTACGGCGTCATCTTTCTTGCCTCTGACGAGTCGTCATATATGACCGGGAGCGAGCTGGTGATCGATGGCGGCACAACCGCTCAGTAACGGATCCCACCGCCTGTGGCGGCCAGCTGAGACGGGGCGCACTTCGATGCGTTTGGGGGGGTTCTATGTACACGGTTCTTGGGTTTAGCAAGATACTGGCGGAGCACATCGATGAGTACATCGAGAACATGAGAATCTGTGCCGAGAAGACTAACCAAGAGGCTGGCTGCATCCGGTATGAGGTTATGCAAGACGTGGACGACCCCGCGATGATGTGCCTTTTCCAGGTATTCACGGACGAGGTGGCCTATCAAGCCCATCAGGAGTCCGAGCACCATAGAGTGTGGATAGCGCTGTCGGGAGGCTGGCGCGACCCCAGTGCTCGGACCCGTAACGAGATGCGATACATCACGCCGGCTCCGGCCAAGTCTGCGAACTGACCGCGCAGGCCGTCAGCGAAGCGCTACGGGCCTCGCGTGGCCT
This sequence comes from uncultured Dehalococcoidia bacterium, assembly GCA_964572535.1. GTDB lineage: Bacteria > Chloroflexota > Dehalococcoidia > DSTF01 > WHTK01 > WHTK01. The sequence continues at coordinate 12,972 of CAZNHI010000004.1, read as the reverse complement.
TGAGATCGTAGCGGTTGCAATCCAAGAGAGGTGAACCTTGAAGGTTGGCATCAGCATGTTGAACTTTGGCCCCGGGGCGACGCCGGAGTCGCTGTTGCGCTGGGCCCACGTGGCGGAAGAACTCGGCTACCACTCGCTGATGCTGCCTGACCACGTCGCGGTGACGCCGACGATTCACCAGCGCTCTCCAGAGCCTTTTTACGACACCTTCACTACGCTGGCGTGGCTTGCTGGGCAGACCAAGCGTGTGCAACTCGGCAATACGGTGGTCGTGCTGCCATACCGCCACCCGATCTTGATGGCGCGCATGGTGGCGAACATCGACCAGCTGAGCGGCGGCCGCTTTATCTTTGGCGTCGGTATCGGCAATGCCGAAGATGAGTTCAAAGCACTGGGGCAGCCGCACCGGCGCCGCGGCGCGCTGGCTGACCAGTGCATCCTGGCCATGAAGGCGCTCTGGCAGGGCCACGGCATGGTGGACTTTCATGGCACACTGGTCGACTTCGAAAACGTGTCGTCGATCGAGACGAAGCAGAAGCCTCATCCTCCGATCTGGGTTGGCGGCAACACACCAGCGGGAGTGAAGCGCGCTGCCAAGTACGGTGATGCCTGGCACCCGATCCTGTGGCGCAACATGACAATGGAGTACACGGCGAACGAGGCGCTACCACAGCTACGCCTGCTGGCTGCCGACGCGGGGCGCCCGGTACCCGAGTTCTGCCCTCGGATCCGCCTCGAGATTCGGGACGAGCCAATCGAGGGGCCACGCGAAGTGGGAGTCGGCAGTCTGAACCAGATCCGAGCCGACATCGAGGCTCTCCATCAGCTCGGCGCCGAGCACCTCATCCTGGACTGTTATACGGGCGACCTCGAGGCGTCTCTGAACCACGCGCGTGGCTGGCGGCAGCTGGCGATTATGGCCGATGAGGTCTTCGACCTTGAGCGAGAGACGCTACGCTAGCGGCTCGAACTGCCATAGTGTCACTGACAGTGTCTCGGTGTAACCTTCGCGTTGGTTATGCCCGCGAGGACTGGTAAGCAGTACAAAGAGTCACTGGGACGGATGAAGCCGGCCATTTATCTCGAAGGCCGGCGCATCGATAGCGTGCTCGATGAGCCCGTGTTTCAGGGCGCGATCCAGTCGATTGCAGAGCTGTATGACCTCCAGCACGACGCGCGCTATCGAGACTTCATGCTCTACGCGTCGCCGGCGACGGGCGATCCCGTGCACGTCTCCTTCCAGGTACCCCATTCGAAGCAGGAGCTGGTCAACAAACGTAAGGCGTTCAAGCTGCGCACGGACCACAACTTCGGCTTCATGGGCCGGACCATGGACTTCATGAACGGGATGGTCACCGGTTGGTACACGGGACGCGAGCGGTTCGCGCGACGCGGAGAGCGCTTTGGCGACAACGCGGTGCGCTATTACGAGTACGTGCGAGAGAACGATCTCTTTCTTACCCACGTCTTGATCAACCCCCAGATCGACCGCTCTCGGACGTCCGCCGAACAGGAGGAGCCATTCCTTCACCTGGGCAAGGTGCGTGAGACGAAGGAAGGCATCGTGGTGCGGGGCGCGAAGATGCTGGGGACGATGGCGCCGCTGACCGAGGAGCTGGTCTGCTTCCCCTGGGGTGGCGGCGTTGCGGAGGGTGACGACGCCTACGCGGTCGGCTTCGCGATCCCCAACGACACGCCCGGGCTCAAGTACATCTGCCGCGAGCCAGTGGCGCCGCCGCCACATACCCGGTTCGACCATCCACTGAGCAGCCGCTTTGAGGAGATGGACTGCATCACGGTGTTCGATGACGTGCTGGTGCCGTGGGAGCGGGTGGTCATCGATGGCGGACCGGGCGCTCGCGAAGTGGCCAACGACCCGATGATCGGCGGCGTAAGCATAGCCAGCCAGACCTCTGCCCGGATGCTCAGCCAGATGGAGTTCTTCTGCGGCCTTGCGGTGAAGGTCGCCGACGCGGTTGGGATCACCGGCTTCTTGCACATTCAGGAAAAGCTAGGAGAGATGCTGAGCAATCTGGAAATCGCGCGAACGGTTTTCTACGGCGCCGAAGCGATGGCCGTCGAGGGGGCTGATGGCGTCTGGGCGAGTGCAGCTCTGGGCCCGCGAGCTTTCCACCTGCAGACGATGCGTATCTACCGTCGCTTTGTTGAGATCGTCCAGATTCTTGCTGCCGGCGGCTTCTTCTATGCGCCGACGCAGGCAGACTTCGACAATCCGGATGAGCGGCCCTACATCGACCGTTATGTGCGTGGGCGGCCGGGCATCTCAGCCGAGGAACGCGTCCGTCTGTTCAAGCTAGCCTGGGACGTGACAGGCTCCAGCTTCGCCCAACGCGTGACCCAGTACGTGACCTTCTACTCCGGCGACCCGGTTCGGCTCACGGCGGCGTTCTACGTTGGCTACGACAAGGAGCCACTGACGGAGATCGTGGACCGGGCGCTGGGCAAGACGGGAGACCTGGACATACCGGTCTCAGCGGATGATCCGGGACAGCTGATAGAGAGGCGCAGCCCGGCGAGCGGCGTCGCAGCGCAATATCCCGAGGCCACGCAGCCGCGCCCTTCCCAACCGAAACCGAGCCCGTCTGGCAACTGATCGCACGCCCACTGCGTCACCAATAGATCGGAAGCAACTCGCAGGGTTGCTTGACAGGCCGTTTCGCGTGTCGTATTTGACCTGACAGTTAATTAACGGAGAGGTTTAACACAAACATGGTGACGGACCTTCTCAGCAATACCTTCGCGGCGCTCGCGGACCCGACACGGCGGGCTGGCGCTGGCCCAGTAGCCTAGTCCACCGCGCTTGCCATCGTAGACGTGACATCTTGATGCTCATTGCGTATGCTGTGATGCGTGAGGACAACGATAAGTCTGGATGAGGACCTGCTCAGGGAAGCTAAACGTGTCGCTTCTGAGACGGAGCGCACACTGACACAGCTGGTAGAGGATGCTCTGCGCGAGGCGCTTTCGCGCCGCCGGGATGCAGCCGGGCGTCAAGCAGTAGCCTTGCAGACCTTTAAGGGTCAGGGCCTGCAGCCCGGCGTCGACCTGGATGACTCAGCGGCGCTACTAGACCTGATGTCGCGCTCAGATGCTGCTCCCTGACGTCAACATCCTCGTCTACGCCTACCGTGAGGACGCCCCTGGTCACCAGAGGTTCCGAGAGTGGCTGCAAGACCTCGTCAACGGTAACGAGGCCTACGGAATATCCGACCTCGTCTGCAGCGGCTTCCTGCGTGTCGTGACGCATCCTTCGATTTTCAACCCGCCCAGCCCGATCACCGACGCTCTGGCTTTCATCGAGCAAGTGAGGGGTCAGTCCAATTGCGTCGTGTTCGCTCCAGGCGCGCGGCACTGGCAGATATTGAGCGGTCTCTGCCAGTCGGGGGTGCGCGGCAACCTGGTCCCGGACGCCTACCTCGCTGCGCTGGCCATCGAGTCTGGCAGCGAGTGGATCACAACCGACGGCGACTACGGTCGCTTCGCCGGCCTACGCTGGAGACGGCCCTTCGGCTGACTCGCCGTCTCGATGGCGCTACGAATCTGCCAGGACTGTGACCTTGATCGGGCGCTGCGTCTTGTCCGCGGCGGCTACGAAGGCTTCGCCCAGGCGGCTGAGCGGAAACTGGTGCGTCTCCAGGACACGAATCGTGTCGCGGTGGCGCGGCAGGATTGAGGTCGCGACGGCGAACTCGGTGCCGTGGTAGCTCTGACCGTAGATCTTGGAGCCGGTCATGCGGAGCTCTTTGAACACGAAGAGGCTGGCGTTGATTGACGAGAGCTTGGAGAAGAGGCCCTGCACGATGATCAGGCCGCCGGTGCGCGCCGCGCTCATCGCCTGCTCGATCGTGTTAGCGGTGCCGCCGACGGACTCGATAACGACGTCGGGCTCGAAGTCCCTGGCGAAAGCGTCGATGTCGCCCTCGTTGACCGGTTCGATGCCGATCTGGCGCGCCGCGTCTGCCTGGTGCGGATAGCGATACGTCATGGCCACGCGTCCTGCGGTGTCGCGGGCGAGGGCGCCGCAGATCAGACCCAGCGTGCCGCCGCCGATGATCAGCACACGGCTGTCCAGCTTCAGCTCCGCGAGGTGGATGGTGCGGACGCAGACCGCGAAGGGCTCGTTGAGAGACGCTTCGAGCGGTGAGAGCGACGGGTCCTGGGCGTGAATGTTGCGCAGCGGCACGTCGATGAACTCGGCGAAGCCTCCGGCGATGTGCACGCCGATTAGCAACCCGGAGCGGCAGGCCTCCGAGAGGCCGCGCAGGCAGTAGTCGCAGCGTCCGCAGGCTACCCAGGGGTCGACGCCGTAGAGGGCATCCGGCAGGCTGGCGCCGCCTGCGTCCATGATCGTGCCCACGAACTCGTGGCCGGGCGTGACCTCGCGGCCGAGGGTGGTGCCGGTCTCCCGGTAGCGGTGCAGGTCTGAGCCGCAGATGCCGCAGGCTGTGACGCGCAGGCGCACGTGGTCGGGCTTGAGCGGCCCCGGCTCGACCTCACGCAGCGCGATCCCGTTCTCCGTCCACTGGCTCTGCAGCATCTCAGCCTCCCGACCGGCGATTCGGTCGCGAATGTAACAGGGCAGGCCGGGCTAGTCTACGTAGCGCGGCGCAATTCGATTACGATGTTGCAGAAGGGGGACGCCCCCTTACCCCCGCTAAAGGGGCACGCGGAGGAGTGCAGCCAGGCTGGTAGTTGCACTGAACCTCGTCGCGTCCAGGATAGCCGTCCGCCCGTTCTCCGCTGCCCGACTCAGGAGGCGCCCGTGATCACGAGATTCAGCACGCTGTACGCCGGCCAGGTTGACCTGGATAACACCGGCTTCGAAGGCACGCCCGTCAACGATCGCTCGTTCGACAACGACACCCTGGCGACGCCGCTGGCCACCGCCGAAGCGATGGGTAAGCTCATGGACCGCCTCGGCTTCGACACGCTGTGGCTGGCCGAGCATCACTTCCAGCGCGAAGGCTACGAGTGCATCCCGAACGTCCTCATACTCGCCGTGCACATCGCCAATCGTACCCAGCACTTGCGCATCGGCTGCGGCTTCAACATTGTGCCGATGTGGCACCCGCTACGCCTGGCGGAGGACTACGCCGTCGCGGACATCCTCACGGGCGGCCGCGTGCGCTTCGGAGTGGGGCGCGGCTACCACACGCGCGAGGTGGAGACCTTCGGCGCGCCGATGCAGGACGCGGCCGCCAACCGTGAGCTGTTCGAGGAGCAGGTGGAGCTGGTGCTCAAGGCGCTGCGCGAGCCTGCGTTTTCACACCACGGCAAGCACTACACGATCCCGCCGCGCGTGCCGTATCGCGGTTACGAGCTGGAGGAGATCACGCTGGTACCACGGCCGCAGCACCCGATCGAGTGCTGGCAGCCGATAGTCAGCGCCAGCGAGCGCGGCCTGGACTTCATGGTGCGCAACGGGATCAAGGGCTTCATGGGCGGCGGTGCAGCGGTCGGCGGCGCTCGCCACCCCTTGATCGAGGCGTGGCGGGAGCGCCTGGCCCGCAGCGGGCGCGAGACGGAGCTGGGCGGCGACCTGATCATCGGCTTTTCCGCGTTCATCACGGACTCCGAGGAAGAGGCGATCAAGCGCGTGACCCCTTTCGTAGAGGAGCACCAGAAGATGTTCGGGCCGCTGGGCTTCGCGGGCCCGCTGACCGATGAGCAGATCGAGATGCTGGCCGACCCGAAGCGAGCGCGTCAGGCGGGGCTGCCCACGGCTCGCGACCAGCTGGACGGCGGCTCCTGGTTCTGCGGGCCCGCCGAGCAGGTGGCTGAGAAGCTGCTGGCGCTGCAGGAGAAATACCCGGGACTGGAAGAAGTGATGGTGGGTCAGCCGGTGGGCACGCCGCGGGCCGTGATCCTGGAGCAGCTGGAGCGCTTCGGGACGGAGGTCATGCCTCTGCTCAAGCGGGGCTAGAAAGAAACAGCGATGGTTACGAACCGCAAGCTCACCGGCAAGATCGCACCGGAACGCATTCGGGCCTTTGAGGTGCCGCGGCCGCCCGCGGGGCTGGTCGAGGGCTTCCGGGAGCTGGGCGACTGCAGCGGCATCGTCTCTGACGTCATGGACGAGCTGGGGATCACGGGCGTGATCCCGGCGTCTCTGCTGCGCCCGACGATCGCCGGGGCGTGCATCGTGGGGCCAGCGCTGACGGTGCGTAATATCGTGCAGCGCGAGCATCCTTACGAGGCGGCGCGCGACCACGCCAATGGCATGGCGGAGTTTGAGGCGCACAACCTGGCGCTGCCCGGCGACATCGTGGTGGTCGATGGCGTGCCGGGCGTCTCGAACATGGGTGGGATCTCGTCGCAGACCGGCAAACGCCAGGGTGAGGCCGGCGCCATCGTCTGCGGCGGCGTGCGCGACCTGGCGCATTCGAGGCGCATCGAGTACCCGATCTGGTCCAGCGAGGTAACGCCCGCGACCGGCAAGTGGCGCATCCAGACGGTGGAGCTGAACGGCGAGATCTCAATCGCGGGAGTGCGTGTGGCGCCCGGCGACATCGTGGTCGCGGACGATACGGGCGTTTGCTTCATCCCTCGCGCCCGTGCTGAGCAGGTGCTGGAGCGCGCCCGAGTCAAGTCGGCCGCTGAGGCAGTGAAGTGCGAGGCGATCGACCGAGGCGTGCCCGTGGCAGACCTGCCGCCCAGTTGACGCTTAGCCCAGAAACGCCAGGTGCGTTTGGTCGAACTCCTCGTTTGACATCGGCACGAAGCCGTAGACCAGGACCGGCAGACGGGAACGAGGACTGTAGAGAAACGCGAGGCCGCGAGCGGGAAGCGCAACGACCCAGCGAGAGCTCTTTGGGCGGTGGTGCTCCGACGGCCTCGCATCGATCCACTCCCTGATCTCGGGGTCAACGGCGCGCTCCACGTAGAGGACTTGGTCAACGGTGTCGTCCTCGAACCAGGCGCTGAGACGGTCGCGAGGCGGCAGCGGGTAGACGCGAAACCAGATGGTGTCGTAGCCAAGACGGCCTGAGACGCCAGCGTCTGAGGGGCCGAAGGCGGCTTCCAGGTGACGGAGCGCCGTGCCTGGCGACAGGCCCTCGAAGCGGTCGAGGTCGAGCGTCCCGAAGGCGCGAAGTCGCAGCGTGGCTTCGTCTGAATCGGCGGTCACGGCGTGAAGCCTCGCGGCGGGATCAACACCTTCATCCCGGCGCTCAGCGTGGGCCAGGCAGCGATGTGGCGGTTGTTGCGGTTGAGGTCCTCGACGGTCAAGCCATGCTGGGCGGCGATCTGCGCCGGCGTCTCGATGACGTCACGGCCGCCGCGCCGGAAGGCTACGGTAACGTGCTCGCGCCAGCCGGGGACGTTGAGCCGCCGTGGCAGCGTCGCCCAGTTCGTGACCTGCCGGTTGGCGCGCCTGATCGCTCTCTGCCCAACGCCGGTCGTGCTGGCCAGCTGCGCCATCGTGGTGACGGAGGCTGGCAGGTCGAGGCCCCGGCCGGTGCCCTCGGCCACAGGTGCACGGTCTGCGCCAGAGGGCTCGAGGCCGACGTATTCGACGTGGCCCATGAGGTAGGCGGCCTTGAAACTATCTAGCGAGGCCGAACCGAGCGCGGCGCGCACGTCCGCGACCTCTGTCTGGTAGGCGATCTGGTATTGGTTGGGCAGATAGGTTCTGGGGACGCTAGCACCGCCTGTGGGCGGAGTGCCCTCGACCATCTCGATCAGCGTGGGGTCGGTCCTGACTGTCGCGACCGTGTTGTTGTACACGTTTTCCGTAAGGATATCTGTAACGCCTTCGTTGAGGGCCGACCCGATGGAGCTGAGGCCGCGGGCCTGGGCGTGGACCGGATGCTCGACGGTGTGGATGTACTCGTGGATCAGCTCGGCGAACGCGGACCAGCGGATCGAGCGCTGAGCCGGTGAGAGTCCCCCCGCGCCGGGCCTGGTGGAACGGCCAGAGTCCGGCAGCGTGGTGGCGAGGACCCTGCTGCCGGGCGCAAGGGCGAAGCCGAAGCGGTCCCATAGCTCCAGGTCTGCGCGGCGGTCGCGCGCGATCGCCGGCACGGCGACCTGGTCCAGCCAGGTCTCCTCTTGACTGCCCGACGGCGCTGAGAAGTTGTAGGTGCCGCGGACGGCGCTGGCCGGGTCGTTCAGGACAGCCCACCAGACGACGGCGGCGGCGCTGATCGGTACACCGGCGGAGCGGCGGTCGTCCGGGTCGTAGGCGTCGAGCAGGTTCGCACTACCGCGAGCGGCAGGATCGGCGCCGGTGGCGTAACCGCGAAATTCATGGCGGCGGGTGGCAGCGCCGGCGGCGTTGCGAATGTAGGGACCGAGGTGGCGCTGGGCGACCTCCACCGCGGCGCGCCCGGCGCCCTCCAGGTCCAGGGTTTGCACGTGGTGGGCGTTGTATCTGCTGAGCCGTGCCTGGAGTTCAGCAAGCTGCGCGTCCAGGTGGCGATAAACTGCTGCCTTCATATCTCGCAGGGTGTTTTGGCGTACCGTGGTCTGGGCTGCGGTTGGCGTTCCCAGTCCAGCTCCGGGCGCTCGGCCACCCCAGTCGACGATCGTGACTGTACCGGTGGTGACGTCGGTGACGGCGCGTGGATCGAGAGCCGTGGTGATGTCCTGCTGTGCCTGGGCGTCCGGCACGGCGGCGCCGGAGTGCAGGTCGCGGCGCGCGACGCTTATGTGCTGCTGCGGGAGGAGCGCCTGCCTGGTGAGGACGGGCGCCGGACGTTGGAAGTCACGTCCCGGGGCCTCCAGCGAGGCGGGACTCCACTGCATCCCACCCAACATCGGGCCTGCCAGATCGAGTGGCGAAGGCTCCAGTGGCTCGCCCTCCGGTGCAAGGGACGTCTGCAGGTCACCGGCACTGCCGATCAGTGAGGCTCCCGCCTGGGGCGCCGGCCGGCGCGTTTCGATCCGGCCAGTCATCAGGCGGCTGAAGCCGGCGTTGCCGAGACCGCTCTGCAGCGCCTGAAGGCGCTTGCTGGGGACGCGATTGTACGAGCCTTTGGCCTCAGGGCTCTTCTGGTCCAGCCCCTCGGCCTGCAGCAGCCGATCGCTGGGGCTCCTCAGGACTTTTGGCTCACTCGCTTCGGCCATGTCACCGCAAACATAGCCAGGGGCAATTGTGTTGCGATTGAAGGCCGATTGAAAACGGCGTCTGCTTACCGGAGCGCCTACTCCCGCGTCTCGAAGGCCAGGGTTGCGTAGCGGATGAAGATGGCGCCGCCCGGCTTGCCCAGCGGCCCGTTGGCGGCGAGGCAGGCGATGACGTGTCGGGCTCCCGGCACCGCGCTGGCGCTGATTACCACGCGCTGCTGGCGGTTCCAGCCGGCCACTGTGCCGTTCGTCAGGTCGATCTGTCCGTCGGCCCAGACCTCACCGTAGTCGTCGATGTTGGTTTCGAAGACGACGTTGGCGCCGGCGATGGACAAGCCGTCCAGGGTCTCCGGCAGCTCAACCGCGATACGCCACCAGCCGAAGGTGAAGCCTTTAGAGATAAAGAGGCGCAGGTTATCGCAGACCTGCCAGCCGGAGTCGTCGTAGTCGGGCAGGCGGGCCGGGCTGCCCTCGGCCTCCGCGGCCAACCCCTGGTTGGGCTCGCCTGGGACGTAACCCAGCGCGCTGTGCCAGACTCCCTTGACCTTCGCCCTGTCTTCCGCTTTGTCCAGATCGAGCGCAACCCTTGGCATGGAGACCTCCCTCTTGACTGAGGGAATCCTAGCAGCCCTGGTTGCGAGGCGATTGAGCGTTAAGCGGCGCCGGCGAGGCGCCGGCTCTGACCACGGGTGGCGTGTGAGGGGGTTGTGGCCACACTTTAGGCGGAGGCGGAGGCTAGCGGGCTACGGCGCCTTCGGCGACGTGTAGAGATTCGGCGCTGGCCTGGATGCGCTCCAGGAAGGCGTTGAGCTGCTCCTTCTCCTCCGCTGAGAAGCCGGCGAGCAGGTCGCTGGAGAACTGTACGGCGGCGGGCGCCAGCTTCTCGCAGAGCTCCCGCCCGGCCGGAGTCAAGGCCACGTCGGTCGAGCGCCGGTCTGTCTCACCGGGCCTGCGCTCGACCAGCCTCTCCTCCTCGAGCGAATCGACGAGATAGCTGATATTCGGTGAAGTGACGCCGAGGACTTTGCTGAGCTGGGCCTGGTTGAGCTTTTCGTTGGGGCAAAGGAAGAGCGTCTTGAGCACCGAATAGCGCCCGAACGACTTCCAGACGCCGACAGAGTTGAAGGTGCGGGCCAGGGCGGCCATGGTTGCGGTGTAAACGGAGACGATTTTCAGGCTGGCCTCCAGAGCGGCCAAGTCTGCCCAGTCGTAGCGGTCCTTGTACTGGCTCGCGGACTCTTTCTGCTGGAGGATCGAGCGGTAGGTAGCACCGCCTGCTACCGTTGGGACCTGCTGTTCATCGCTCACTGCTCCCGACCCCCTCCTCTGCCGCGATGCCACTTTACAGGCCCCTGGAGCAGATTTATAGTGGCGGCGCTGATAGATAAACGTTGAACTAACTCCGGACTGGCCGGGCTGCCCAGACAGGAGGAGGGAATGCAAGCGCCAAAGGTCAAATCGGCGCCGACCAGGGACGACCTTCTCGATCGCGCTCGTGGGCTGATCCCAGTCCTGAAGGATCGTGCCGAGGAAACCGAGAAACTGCGCCAGATTCCGCAAAGGACGATCGACGAATTTCTGGCTGCCGGGCTGCTTCAGGCCGGCAATCCGGCGCGCTACGGCGGCTACCCGGATGTCGATTACGACGCGACCTTCGACATTTTGATGGAACTGGGCAGAGGCTGCGGCTCGTCCGCCTGGTGTTACTCCGTTTGGACGGTGCTGAATTGGATGATCGGGTTCTTCCCGGAGCGGGCGCAGGAGGACTACTACGCCAGCGGACCTGAGACGCTCTGCTCCAGTTCATACGATGCGCGCAAAGGCAAGGCTGTACCCGTCAAGGGGGGATACCGAGTTTCCGGGCACTGGGACTTCTCCAGCGGCTGCGACCCTGCTTCCTGGTTTATGGCGGGCGCCATGACGCCGGAAGGACCGCGTTGGTTCCTGCTGCCCAGAGGCGACTATGAGGTCGTGGACACGTGGTTCGTTTCAGGATTGGCAGGTACGGGCAGCAAGGACATTGTTGTCAAAGACGCGTTCGTGCCTCAGTACTGCGTACTGGATCCGGAGGCGGCGGGCGACACAGACCTACGAGCCTGGTAGATGCACGGTCGTACCACCTACCGCGTGCCCCTGCGCGTTACGCTCGGTTGGGAGCTGATCGCACCGATAATCGGTCTGGGCGAGGCGGCGATTGAGGACTTCGTGGCACGAATACGTGGTACGAGCGGCCGGGCAAGGTCGGCAGAAGGGGTGCAGATGCAGCTGCGCCTTGCTGAGGCTGGCGTGGAGGTCCATACGGCTCGTCTGCTGCACCGCGCGACCGTGGGCGAGATTATCGCGAAAGCTGCGAGAGGGGAGAGCTTCTCAGCCGTCGAGCGTGCTCGCTATCTGCGGGATAAGGCCTACGTCGTCCAGCTTTGCGTGCAGGCTGTCAACCGCCTGTTCGACGTCAGCGGTGGCAGGGCCCTGTACTCGTCACAGCACATCCAGCGCATTCACCGGGACGCCCACGCCCTCAGCCATCGGGACGGCTTTATCCTCGACTTCGCGGGTGAGGCATGGGGCAAGGCATTGTTGACCACGGACGCTCCGGCAACCAGTAGCTGAAAGAGAGAAACGGATATGAAGCGCAGTACGGATCGCATTCTCACGACTCACGTCGGTAGCCTCGTCAAGCCGGACGACCTGCTGGACATGATCACGGCGAAGCAGCGCGGCGAGCCTTACGACGAGCCGGCGCTCCAGAAACGGATCAGCGCAGCCGTGCGCGAGGTGGTGAAGAAGCAGGCCGATACGGGACTCGACATCGTCAACGACGGCGAGTTCTCGAAATCGAGCTGGGGCGCCTACTTCAGCGGCCGGCTCAGCGGCGTCGAGGCGCGGCCTGGACAGGCGAGTTCGTCTCCTCAGGGCATTACCGGACGGGACGAGCGCGTGTTCCCGGACTGGTTCGCGGCGGCGCGGGCCGGCGGCGGTCCCACGGCGTCCAGCTACGTGCTGCGCGCTGCGATCGCTGCTCGCGGCCGCCCCGTTGCGGGTATCCAGGGCGCCTTCTGCACCGGGCCGATCAAGTACATCGGCAAGCGCGAGGTCGAGACCGACATCGCCAACCTCAAGGCTGCCACCGAGGGTCTCGACGTGGAGCCTTGCCTGACAGCCCTGGCGCCGCCCACGATGACCTATTTCCTCAAGAATGAGCACTACGCAAACGATCGCGACTTCGTCTTCGCCATCGCCGAGGCGATGAACGAGGAGTACAGAGCAATCGCGGCGGCTGGCATCCTGCTGCAGCTGGACGAGCCGGCTCTGGCCACCCTCTGGCAGACGTTCCCGGACATGGACGTGCAGCAGTACCGCGCCTGGGTCGACATGAACGTCGAGGCGCTGAACATCGCGCTCAAGGGCGTGCCGGAGGACCGGGTGCGGATGCACACCTGTTGGGGCAGCTCGCACCACCCGCACTCCACCGACATACCGCTGGAGAGCATCCTGGACCTGATCCTCAAGGTTAACGTGGGTGCCTACTCGCTGGAGGCCGCCAACCCGCGCCACGACCACGACTGGCACGCCTGGCAGAAGACGAAGCTGCCGGACGGCAAGCTGCTGATCCCCGGCGTCATCGGGCACTTCACGGACTTCGTTGAGCACCCACAGCTTGTGGCCGACCGCCTGATCCGCTACGCCGGCGTCGTGGGCAAGGAGAACGTGATCGCGGGCGTGGACTGCGGCCTCGGCACGCGCGTTGGCACAGAGTCGATCGGCTGGGCCAAGTTCGCCGCCATGGTGGAGGGTGCGCGTCTGGCTTCGCGTGAGCTGTGGCGATAGACTGGGCCGCGCCCCAACCACCGCTAGCCACCTGAGGAGGACCCGAAATGGCATCAC
>CAZNHI010000003.1:0-31722 GCA_964572535.1 uncultured Dehalococcoidia bacterium | reverse complement strand
TATTCCTCTCCTACGCTGACACGCCTGACAGTCTCCGTGAGGTCCGGCTCGCCCACGACGCCGTCCACCCTTCGCCGAGCGAAGGTGACCGCGTCACGGTCGAATCCTCAGCGTGATCACAGAAGTAAGAAAGAAGGACGATTAGGCGAGGAAGCGCCTATGGGTCTACAAGGTGGGCAGATCCCAGGCGTGTCCTGGGAGGATTTCGCTCAGGTCACTTTCCTGCTCCGTCAAGAGGATGCAACGAACTTCATCGAGAGGGAGTTCACGCAGTGGCGCGTGTTCTTCGCTGTAAGCCTCTCACCAAGGAAGACGTGGCCGAGGTGTCCGCCGCAGTTGGCACACTCGATCTCGATCCGGTGGCCGTCGGTGTCGGGCAGGCGCTTGACGGCGCCGGGGACCTCGTCCTCGAAGGCCGGCCAGCCGCAGTGAGCATCGAACTTGTCGTCGGAGCGGTAGAGTTCGGCGTTGCAACGGCGGCAGACGTAAGTGCCGGCCTCGTCGAAGTCATCGTATTCGCCAGTGAAGGGCGGTTCGGTGCCCTTCGCCTCGATGACGTACCTCTCGCGAGGTGTGAGTTCGTTGTACTTCGTACCTTCCATGGTTGCAGATTCCGCCTCTCTGAAACGTTCCAACGCCAGTTTACAAGGACAACGGGAGGCGGGCACCTCACGTCGGCGACGCGATTGCTCAAGGCGTCGCGGGTGGTCGTTAGTCTTTGGTGCAGGCTCAGACTATCCGCCGTCGGAGCGGTGAGCACGCAGCCGGAGTATGATCGGCTCGGCAGTCATCCTTCCTCACCAAGGAGAGAGCAATGTCAGAGCTTCTAGCTGCTTCAGCACAGGGTGTTTTCAAGATCGAGCCCGATGGCGCAAATCTGGAGGAAGGGCCTACGGCCGTCCATTTCCTCACACGGGGTGCAGACGCCACTTATGCTGTTACTGACGACGGCGCCATCTGGCGGCGCGACGCAGATGGCTGGCGCCTGCTGAACAGCAAAGCCATTGCCGACGAGGTCTGGTCCTTCGCCGCCGACCCTCGCCTGCCTGGCCGTCTCTACCTCGGTGTCTCGCCAGCTTTGCTTTATCGCAGCGAGGACGAGGCAGCGACCTGGACGGCCTGTGAGTCCCTTAAGCGCTTGCCCGGCTACGAGACATGGACGTTTCCACCGCCCCCTCACGTTCCGCATGTACGCTCAATCGCCCTCGACCCAGGCGTGACGGGCGGAGTCTACATCGGTGTTGAGGAAGGCGGCGTCTTCCGCAGTCCTGACGGAGGAGACACCTGGGAAAGCCTCAACGAGGGCCTCTACTGGGACGTTCATAATGTGGTTCCCGCCGATACCGGGAAGGACATCTATGCAACCACCGGCGCTGGTTTTCACTACAGCGCCGACTCAGGGGCACATTGGGAGCACGTGCCGCTGCCCCACCGTTACACAGTCCCGCTACTCGCCACTCGCGCCGAAGACAAGAGTCTCCTCACAGTCGCGGCCGAGGGACCACCGCCGACCTGGTCGAAGGGTGTCAACGGCGCAATCTACAGAAGTACGGACGCCGGGAGGAGTTGGCGGAGGCTGGAAAAGGGTCTACCGCCGCACCTCGAGCGGATGGCTAGCTCTCTCATCGAGGACGATGCCGGCCGCATCTGCGCAGCGGTTGGAAGTCTGATCCTAATGAGTGAGGATGTCGGTGAGAGCTGGCAGGTGCTCGCTGAGGGCCTGCCGGACGTAAGAAGTCTTGTCGCCGCATCCTAAAGACGTCGGCAGGCTTCTCTGAACCCAGCCTCCGGCCTCGCTCCTGACACGATGCCGTCATCGTGTCAGTCCTGCAGCTGACAAAGCGAGGACCGGGACTCACGGTGGAGTGACAGATTAGAGTCGATCGGTCCCAGCAGGTCGGAAGCGTCTGCGCCGCACGGCTTCATGCGGCATTGCAGTAGTCGCATTAGGGATGCCGCCGCATGGCCAGCCGCCGCAGCCGTGACCAGGCCTCCACCAGGCCGCCGGGCAGCGTCAGCACGACGAGGATGAACAGTAAGCCGAAAATCACCTGGTGTACCTCAACGAGGGAGACAGCCAACCTCTCACGCACGAGGATGAAGAAAGCCCCGCCGATGATCGGGCCTGCCAACGTGCCGATTCCACCGACGAAGGTGGCGAGCACAGCGTCGAAGGTCCAGGCGGGACTGAACGTGAACGATGGGTAGTAGCTAACGTGGTAGTACGCGAAGGTGGCGCCTGCCAGCCCCGCAAAGAAGCTACTCAATCCCAGAGCCACCAACTTGTGTTTGAGCGCGTTGACGCCGGTGGCCTGTGCAGCCTCCTCATCCTCGCGAACAGCCAGGATGCCCAGGCTGACGCGGGTTTTTGGTAAGAGGAATACTGTGGCCGCCGTGCATATCGCCAGGGCCAGGGCAAGATAGTAGCGAGGCTCTAGATCGTAGCGCGCAATCATCGGGCCGGGCAGCGATGCGATGTTCGGCAGCAAATTCGCCACGGTGATCCTCAACGCTTCCGCCAGCGCCAACGTGCCGATGGCGAAGTAAACTCCCCGGAGGCGAAAGGTCACGACGCCGACAGCGAGGGCGAAGACCATCGCAACGATGCCTCCGGCGAAGAAGGCTGCCGCGAAGGGCACGTCCTGCTCCGCCCAGAGCGTACGCGTGATCAGGGCGCCGACCCCGAAGAACGCAGCGTGGCCAAGATTCACCTGGCCACCGTAGCCGGCGAGGATGTTCCAGCTCTGCGCCAGCGTGACGTAGAGGTAGACAAGGAAGAGGAGGTTGATGATGTCGCGCCGCTCGGTGAACTGGGGAATAAGGAAAGTCACGAGCACCAACGCGGCAACGGCAGCGGAAGTAAACAACTTCCTTGCCCGCGGTGAGGCGACCCCTTCTACTGTCCCCCTGAGCACCTGCACCTAACGCCTCCCGAACAAGCCCTGAGGCCGTAGGAGTAGCACAAGGACAAAGAGGACAAGCCCGACGACCTCACGGTAAGACGCGCCGAAAATGTAGACGCTCAGCGCTTCGGCCACTCCGAGGAGGATGCCGGCCCCGAAAGCGCCGATGATGCTTCCCATCCCGGCCAGGACAACGACCACGAGCGCCTTCAGGGTCCAGGCGAGGCCGATGCCGGGGGCAATGGTGTAGCTAATGCTGACCAGAGTCCCGGCGATGCCAGCGAGCGCCGTGCCGATGCCGAAGGCCACGACGTAGGTTCGTTGGACGTTGATCCCCATGAGTGACGCGGCCTCCCAGTCTTCGGACGTCGCGCGGATTGCCTTGCCTACGAATGTCCTGCTCAAGAAGGCGTGGAGCAGGACGATGGCGAGCAACGCCACCAGGAGACTGGCAACGCGGGTGTAGGGAAATACGATGCCGGCGATGGTCACGCCGTCGCCAGCGTAGCTGGTGGTAATCGCCCGCTCGTCTGCCGTCCAAAGGCGGATGGCAAGGTTCTCCAGGACTAGCGTCAGGCCGAAGCTGATCAGCAGGGAGTTCTTTATCTTCTCCTCCTCTCCCAGCCGCGTCACGAACCGGAAGAGGCCAAGGTGCAGAGCGATGCCTATAAAGAAGAACAGGGGTCCGACGATGAGGATGCTCAAGAACGGGTCGATGCCGTACCACGTGAAGATCCAGAAGCTGGCGTAGCCTCCGAGCATCACTAGGCTGCCATGCGCAACGTTGAGCACTTTTTGCACGCCGAAGACGAGTGAGAGCCCGACACCCGCGATCCCGTACAAGCCACCAACGAAGAGGCCAAAGACCAGGTTCTGGACGATGGGCTCCAGGTTCATAGCTCGGCCCCGCGCGGGCTCACCTGGCCAAGGTATGCAGTGCGCACGTGGTCGGCCTCGAGCATCTCTTGCCCCGTGCCCGCCCCGGCCACTCGTCCTTGTTCCATGATGTAAGCGTGATGTGCTAGTTCCAGGGCCATTTGGACATTCTGCTCCGCGAGCAGCACGGTCACGCCGTCCTGGTTGATCTCCCTGAGGACCTTGAAGATGTCGCGGACGACGAGCGGCGCCAGTCCGAGAGATGGTTCGTCCAGGAGAAGCAGCCTGGGAAGAGCCATAAGCGCTCGGCCGATCGCCAACATCTGTTGCTGGCCGCCGCTGAGGGTCCCTGCCGCCTGGTCTCGCCGCTCGCGCAATATAGGGAAGATCTGCAGAACGCGCTGGAGAGTCTCCTCGTGTAGCTCGCGAGCCTTGGCGGTGTAGGCGCCGAGCAGGAGGTTTTCCTGCACAGTCATGCCGCCGAAGAGCCGGCGCCCTTCCGGAACGAGCACGATGCCCTTCTCCACAATGCGATGCGCCGGAAGGTGGTGTATCGGTGCGCCATCGAGGAGGATCCTGCCGCTGAAGGGAGGCTGAAGGCCGGCGACGGCGCGCATTAGTGTGGACTTGCCAGCGCCATTCGGCCCGATCAGGACGACGATTTCGCCGGTGTTGACCTCAAGGGAGACACGCCAAAGGGCCTGAAGGTCGTCGTAGGCAACTTGAATATCTTCGATCTCAAGCATGGTAGCCCACGCCGAGATAGGCTTCGATCACGGCCGGGTCTGTCGCGACGCTGGCCGGGTGGCCGTCCGCGATCTTCTCGCCGGCATTCATGACCATCACACGGTCTGCGATAGAAAACAGGGCCTGGACGAGGTGTTCGACCATCACTACGGTGATCCCCATGTCGCGCACGCGCCGGATCAAGTCCAACTCCGCGAGCACCTCAGACGGGTTGAGCCCGGCCATGTATTCGTCCAGTAGTAAAAGCAGCGGATGAGTCGCCAGGGCCCTCGCCAGCTCCAGACGTTTGCGGTCGACCACGGTCAAACTCCTGGCGAGCTGGTTGCGTCGCTCACTCAGGCCGACCAACCGGATTAAATCCTGCGCTTCCTCTTCAGCCTGGCGTATGCCAGCAGCGGGCTCGCGGCCGTAGGCCCGCCCAACGGCCACGTTGTGTGTGACCGTGAGGTGGAGAAAGGGACGGACGTGCTGGAACGTTCGGGCGATGCCACTCTGGCAGACGTGCGCCGGGTTAGCGCCGGTGATCTCACGATCCTGGAGCCAGACCTTGCCTGCATCCGGCTCGACGAAGCCGGTGACAATATTGAAGAGCGTTGTCTTGCCGGAGCCGTTGGGCCCAATGAGTCCGAGGATTTCACCCTCAGGGACGACAAGATCGACCTTGAGGACGGCAGCCACGCCACCGAAGGTCTTGCTGACACCGTCCAGCCTAAGGAGCACAGCCAACTACACCAGCCGTGGAGGCTTGATCACGGCAGCGGATAAATCGGCGATTCGCGAACTGGCAGAGTGTGTGTCACCGTTCTTTGAAGGGCTTCGCCGGATAGAGCAGCGAGCCGCCTGCGACGTCCCTTGGCCAGACCGAGACCAGTTTGCCGGATTGCCACTGAACGATGACGTTCTGCACCTGTCCGGTGCCGTCAGCGTTGAACTTCACCGGGCCCATAATGCTGATCTTGAGGTCTGTCTCCGCCAGGGCCGCCCTCACTGAGTCCCGCTCCAGCTTCGAGGCACGGGAGAGCGCACTGGCGAGAACCTGGACCGCCACATAGGCGGGGCCGGAGACTGCACCCGGCGGGACATTGTTCTTGGCCTGGTACTTCGTGTTGAAGGTCTGAACGCCTTCGAACTTGAGGTCGGGGCTCCAGCCGGGAAAGATGAGGACATAATCGCCGTCTTTGCCGAAGTTAGTCGCCCAGGTGGGTGCGTCGGCGGCACGGATCAGCAGCGTGAGCTTGGGATTGACGTCCAACTCCTTCATCTGCTTTTGAATCAGAGCGCCGTCGGGTGGACTGGGCAGAGCGAGGACGGCCTCGGCGCCGGCGCTCTTCGCTTTGAGCAGCATTGGCGAGAGGTCCGTCGAGGCGGGGGCGTATTCTTCGTCGGTCACCAGTTGATAGCCGCGCGCCGTGACTTCCTTGCGCCAGAGGTCGCGTAGCTCCGCTCCCCAGTCAGTCTTCTCAGCGAAGATCGCAATCTTGGCGGGCTTTGGAGTCTGGGCGTCCATCAGGTCAAACGACGCCTTGGCGATACCGGGCGACTTGACGAAGGGGGAGAAGAGGTACTTGTAACCCTTCTGGTGGATGTTATAGAGGGCGAATGCTACACCGACGTAAGGAGTCTTGTTCTTTTCGGCAATTGGCGCGGCGGCCGCGTGCAGGTCGCTGCCGAAGCCGCCGAGGTAGGCCAGGACGTTGCTTGAATAGAGTGTCTCGAGACGTTGTACCGTCTGATTTGGGTCCGATGCGTCGTCCAGCAACTCGAGCTTTAGGGGTATCTTCGTCTTGAATGCCGTGACTTCGACACCGCCGGCGGCATTGATCTCTTCGACAGCGACTTCGTAACCGCCCTTGATCTGGGCGCCGCCCGCCGCGTAACGGCCGGTGAGCGGTACGACGGCTCCAATCTTGATCTCGCTGGGCGCCGGGCTGGCGTCGCCGCCGTCGCCGGAATCGCCGCCGTCGTCATCGTCGCCGCCGCAGGCTGCAAGCAGCGCCGCCCCTGCGGCGAGCCCGCCTGTGGCTGTAAGCGCCCTGCGCCGGCTGATACGCCTATCGAGAACCCGAGACCAGTAACTGTCGTTCATGGTTGACCCTCCGTTGCCGATCCCAGGCGAGAGCAAATCTGGCCAAATCGTAAGCTTGCGCCCTGTGAAGTCAAGCGAATAATAGGCGTTTTCAACATATTAATCCCTTAATTCTCAACACACGACTGGTGTCATGATTGGCGATTCCTGCTGGCGTGCTGCTCAAGGATCGCATCGTCAAGATCGGCCGCGCTGAGAGCAGGATCGACTTAGTCGACGAGGAGACCCCTCTTACGCCACGATGTCCTCATAGTGTTGGCTCAAGACGTTGCTTTGAGGACGCAGGCGTGGTGCCCAGGATTACTTAGAATCGCGGCGCCTAGACACATCCCTAGAATCGCGTGTCGAGAAATCAGATAGGGCCTTCGACCAAGGGTCTCGCGCTTGGGGACTCGGCTGGGCAGATACCGGCCGGGATGATTTCTGTGTTCCGGGCGCGCTCTGGCTGCCTTCTAAGTCCCCCCCAGAGCCGATGACATGTCGTCCAGTTTGACGGCTGGCAGTTGCTTTGTGCGTGCAGCGCGCCACGACGCGAATCCTCTCAGTCCTTCTGCTGACTCGGCGGACCGGTTGCCGGCAGAGGGCCTTGAACTGAACCCTGGGTTAGGAAGAGACATAGGCTGGGGGTCGCGCCAAAGTGAGAGTGCCATCGCACCGCTCAAGAGCGCGAGTAAGGCTACCTAGAGAAAGATCCCGGAATCGGCTTGACTCTGGTCCCAGTCGAGACCCCTGACCGCGACAGTCAGGCCAAGAGCACAAAAGGCCGTGATGTAGCACCAGAAACGGCGGCGGCGAGCGTCGAGGTCTTGCTGAAAATCGAGGAGTCCTAAAAGGGCATGATCTACCTCCCCCCTTCTGTAGGTTCGTAGGAAATACCCTTACCTGAACCGTATTGCAAGTAACAGTCGTTGGGCCGACCGCGCTACTGTTGTAGGAAGATCGAGACGGTGGGGAGGGCTGCGGTTGAACGACACAGTTCAAGACTGGATTAATGGCCTCGCGGGCCAGGTCGGCTTCTTAGACGGAATCATGAGGGTCACTGCCCGTGACCTCGTTTACTTCCTGCCGGTACTGCTGCTCTTACTGTGGTTCTTGCCGGCAAACGACCGGTCCCTGAACCAGCGGTTGGCCGTCGCTACGTTCATCGCGGTGCTGTTCTCCCTCGGGTTAGCCTTGGAATCGGGCACCTGCACCATGAGGCACGACCGTTTGTTTCAGACACTTCAACAAGGGTCTTGATCCACCATTCTGCGGACAACTCATTCCCTAGCGAGCACGCTGTGTTGGCATTTGCTGCTGGTGGGGTGCTCATTTGGTGGCGACGAACACTAGGCCTCCTGATCCTCTCAGGCGCCCTCTTCGTGGGCATTGCGCGAGTCTATGTTGGAGTGCACTGGCCTTTGGACATTCTGACTAGCGCGGTGGTTGGCCTGGCGACTGGGGCGCTCTCAGCTCGGCTCGTGCCCCTATTCGCGCTGCAGCAGCGTAAACTTGCGACTCTTCTACCTTCGTTCTTGCTGGCGATTCCTTGACGAGGTCACAAATTAGGCGGGCGTTCGCTTCGGCTCTAGGCGCCACTATCCGGTGATCGTGTCAGGCTACTGTTCCAAATTCGATTCGTCGCGGTTCTACACTTAGGTTCAACACTGACTCGCAGCCTGTCGCGGTGTCTGCGCCGGGGCCCCCATTGCAAGAGTCACCACTCCCTGCTCCACCGATGAGGAGATCGCTGCCGAGGCCGCCGTCGATTGTGTCGTTGCCGGTTCCGCCGAGGATAATGTCGTTACCGTCGCCGCCGCTGATTGTGTCGCTGCCCGGCCCGCCACAGATTATGTCCTTGCGGACGGCGGATTTTAAGCTCGTAGCCGCTTAATTACTGACGTGTCTTAACGTCCATTCACGACACGAAATTTGAGAGTTCGTCCACCAGTGGCGGCATTCGTCCGACGTTGTCTGTGTGGGTTGCTGTCACCGTTGCTGTCAGGTCCGCCGTACAGGACTACTATCGTAGAGATGGCTGTGAGCAAGCCGAAAAACCACCAGCGGCTTGGAACCCTCGGCACCTGACATTTAACCAGTTCGGCCGGCGTTCGACGATGAGTCTGGAGGACAAGACATGCAAAGGGAACCAAAACCTCAAGGCGCGGAGAAATTCCTTGGCAAAGAAGTGATTTCGGAGGATGGGCAGAAGCTCGGCGTGGCTGACCGGTTCATCAATAATCGGCTGACCGAGATTCCGCAGTGGATCGTTGTGGAAGCCGGCCTCTTCGGCATGAAAAAGCTCGTTGTGCCGGTCGCTGGGAGTTCTCTCGACGAAATGGGAGTTCACATACCTTTTAGCAAGGACTCGGTCGTTCAGGAACCCGAGGTCGATGTAGATGGCCTTAATCCAGAATCCGAGGATGCACTGAACTCTTACTTCGGGCTTGGAGCTAGCGCCTAGGCGTAACGAGGTACGGATTTCTAGAGGCCGATCGCGTCGGCGACCTTCTCCCAGCTGCGGTCCTCTTGCCCCTCGAGACGCCGTAGGTAGGTAGTCGTCACCGCCAACGAGCTGTGATCCAGGAAGCGTGATACTTCCTCGATCGACTCGCCTGCGTCCCGCCGCAGCTTCGCGGAGCTGTGCCTGAAGATGTGCACACCGCCAGCCGGCAGCCCTGCCTTCTTCAGGTAACGGCGCAGGTTCGTGTAGAACGTCCCGCTGGTGATCCCACGCCCGTGGCGCATGTCGGGCCAGAGAGAGTCGCCTGGAGGCATCGTCGGTAGGTCTTTGCCCAGGCACGCCAGCCAGACCTGGATCGCCTCGTATGCCGGCCGCGGTAGCTCGCGCTTGCCGATCTTCCCGCCCTTCCCTTTGTAGGTGTAGAAGACCGTCCCGCCTTCGATCGAGATGCTGCCGGTCGTCATGCCCAGTACCTCAGCGCGCCGCCTGCCCGTGAAGGTCAGCGTCAGGATGATGGCGCGGTCACGCAGGCCAACTGGCGTTGCGGGGAGCACTTCCAGAAGCCGGTGGATCTGCTCGGCGGTTAAGCCACGAGCGACGCCTTGCGTGACCTTGGGCCGTTCGAGGGCGTCACAGGGGTTTGAGGCGACCACCTTCATGCGGATCAAGAACCTGAAGAAGCTGCTGAGGCATGCGGTGCGCGCGCCGATGGTCACGGACGAGGGTTGCTTGCCCGAGAGGCCGACGCCGTATGCCCAGGCAAACACGTCCCGCGACGTGACCTGGTCCGGCGTCTTGCCGGCGCGGCCGAAGAAGTGCTGGAGCATGCGGCTGTAGCTCTGGACGGTCCGCAGGGAGCCCGACCGGCGCTCCTTTTCCGCGAGGAAGGCGTAAAGGCTGCGTTCCCAGCCGGCCGCAGATTCGTCGAGGTAGGCGATGGCGTGGCTCATTGCGTGCTCCTCCTGAAGAAGTCACGCTATACAGCCATCGTGTTCGGAGAGAGTCAAGTCAGAGCAGTACCAACGCCAAGGCTAGGCGTTATGCGTCTCGCTGACCTGCCGTTATGGCCTCGAAGATTTCCCGCGCCAGCACCGGGAACGCCACGCCCTGAAACTCCGGGTCAGACATGTAGCGGCTGACCAGCTGGTCGTTGTCGCCCATGCGGCTGATCATCAGCTCTTCGATGAGCTTTTTGATGCCGAGCTGGAACTTGTCAATCTGAGGGTTGGCTTTGGCCGTCTGGATGACGCGTTCGTCGGCTTGGGCTCTTGCCTTGACCTGCTTGAAGAAGAGGTCATCTTCGAGTGTTAGCTGGAGCCCGAAGCGGTCGTTGAGCACCTTGATGATCTCGGAGAGCGGAGCCTCCTCGTCCTTCGCCCGACCTGTACCGACCTCCACCGGACTGTGGACGTAGCCGCCGTGGCCGTCACTAAGAGAGATCGATCCGGAGAAGACGCGCTGCAGGCGGTAGTAGCGCAGGTCGACATCGTCGCCAATCTTCACCGTAGCGCCGCCGCGGTCTTGCGGGAGGTGCTGCAGAAGTAAACGACCGAAGCTATAGAGCATCTCCAGGTCTTCGTCACCGTAGGGCAGGATCTGGCTTAGGAAGGCGTAGAGCTTGACGTAGGCGCCGAGCTTGTCTTGGAAGTCTGAGCGCTGATCCTCGTCAGGCAGCGCCTTGAAGCGATCAACGGCCGGCTGCAGCAGGCGCTCCAATTCGGCGTGATCGGCGTTCGTCTGCTGCTCGGGCAGCTTGTAGAAGACTTCTCGGAAGGCCTGGACCTCGCTCAAGTGGTAGACCTGCATTTGGTCAAGCTCATGTTTCAGCTCGTCGAGCTGTCGCGCGTCCGTTGTCTCTTCCATCTGCGTCACGTCGTAATAGGGCTTGAAGGCCCGGTAGATGTCATCGGCCTCGTTGACGAAGTCGAGCACGAACGGCGCCTCTTTGCCGGGGATCATCCGGTTGAGCCGAGACAGCGTCTGCACGGCCTGGACGCCGTCGAGGCGCTTATCTACGTACATCGCCTGCAGGAGGGGCTGGTCGAAGCCCGTCTGGTACTTGTTGGCGACGAGAAGGATGTTGTAGTCGGATGAGGCGAAGCGATCTGGCAGAGCAGATTCGCTGATGGTTCTACCGGTCACGACATCGACGTTCATCTTAGGCTCGGTGTAGTCCAGGCCGCTGTCAGGGTCGCGCACCGTGCCGCTGAACGCCACGAGTGGCCTCACGTCGCCGTAGCCGTTGTCCTTGATGTATTCCTCGAAGGACAGCATGAAGCGAACCGCATGCAGCCTCGATGAGGTGACAACCATGGCCTTCGCGCGACCGTTGAGCCGGTCTTTCACGTGCTCTCGGAAGTGCTCGATGATCACTTCAGTCTTTTGGCCCAGGTTGTAGGGATGCAGACTGGCGTACTTCGCTAGCTCCTTCGAGGCGCGCTTCTTCGGGAAGTTCTTGTCCTCCTTGGCTCGCATCTGGAACCGGTAGTAGGTCTTGTAGGTCGTGTAGTTCGTCAAAACGTCGAGGATGAATTTCTCCTCGATAGCCTGGCGCATGCTGTAGACGTGAAAGGCTTCCGGGCTGCCGCTCGGTCCCTTGCGCCCGAATAGCTCCAGCGTCTTGCCCTTCGGTGTCGCCGTGAATGCGAAGAAGCTGATGTTCTTCTGGCGCCCTCTCGACTCCATGACAGCGTTGAGCATGTCCTCGGCGTCGGGGTCTTCGTCCTCCTCGCCAGCTTTGGGCGCGCCGAGGATGCCCTTTAGCTCACGCGCCGTCTCGCCAGTCTGGCTGGAGTGCGCCTCATCCACGATGACAGCGTAGCGGCGCCCCTCGATGGCTTCTTGCCACTCTTTCGCCTGCTCGCGCTCCTCCGCGGTCGGCCGGTCGATGTTCTCGGCTCCAGCCTGGTGCAGAAGACCGCGAATGACGAAGGGGAACTTCTGCAGCGTCGTGATCACGATCTTGGTGCCATCGGTTAGCGCCTTCGCCAGCTGGCGTGAGTCCTCGTCTATAGCCTTCACGACGCCCTGCTGGTGCTCGATCTGGTAGACGGCGTCCTGGAGCTGCTGGTCGAGGACCCGGCGGTCTGTGATGACGACGACGCAGTCGAAGACCTTCTCGTCGGCGGCGTTGTGCAGGCTGGCGAGCCGGTGCGAGAGCCAGGAGATGCTGTTGGTCTTGCCGCTGCCAGCGGAGTGCTGGATCAAGTAGTTGTTGCCAGCGCCCTGGTCTCGACTCGCCGTGATCAGCTTTCTCACTGAGTCGAGCTGGTGGTAGCGCGGGAAGATGAGCACCTCGCTCACCACGCGCCGCGATCCGCCGTGGCCGTCATCGACCTTTTCGTCGCTCTTCTGGACGAACATGAAGCTACCGAGAATGTCCAGGAAGCTTTCGCGCTGAAGGACCTCCTCCCAGAAATAGCCCGTTCGATAACCAGACGGGTGCTGCGGGTTTCCCTCACCACACTCCACGGCGCCGGGGTTGCTGCCGCGATTGAACGGAAGGAAGTGCGTCGCCTCGCCCTGGAGCCGCGTGGTCATGTGGATTTCATCCGGGTCGGCCGCGAAGTGGACCAGGGCGCGCTTCTGGAAGTCGAGTAACTTCGAGCCGCGCGGGTCACGGTCTTCCTGGTACTGCCGGATGGCGTTGCGCCAGGTCTGGCCGGTGTTCGGGTTCTTCAGCTCGCAGGTCGTGACAGGAACGCCATTCACGGCGAAGAGAAGGTCAACAGTGTCGTGCTTGCCGGGATAGCAAGGAACCTGGCGTGTAACCGTCAGGCGGTTCTTGGCATAGAGGCCTAGCACCTCGTAGCTGAGCCCGTGAGCAGGCTTGAAGTAAGCCAGCCGGAAAGTCTTGCCGTAGAACTTGAAGCCGTGACGCAGCACGAGCAACGAGCCCTTGAGGTCCAGCTCCTTGGCCAGCGCGTCGACGAGCAGCTTCTCCAGATTGGCGGCGTGCAGCGTTCTCATCTGTAGCCAAAGCTTCGGCTGGCTATCCTCGATGAAGGCGCAGACCTCAGACGGGAAGAGCGCCTTGTCCACGTCCCAGGCGCCGAGGTCGCCACGACGCCACCCGGACGCATCGAGCAGTATGGTCTCGACGTAAGACTCGAAGGCGACTTCCTTGGTCTGGTTCACGCGGTGGCTTGCCTCACATCGATCTTGCCGGTCACGGCCGCCGTTACCAGCGCTGAGCGGTATTCTCGCAGACGCTTAATCGCCTCTTCAACCTTGGAAGAAATCCTGGTCACCTTGTCTAGTTCAATCTCCAGAAACCGGACGATCGCCTTCTGCTCGTCCAGAGGCGGCACCGCCACAGCAAATGATGCGGCATCCGGCATGTAGATTGTTTTGTGCGTTGAACCCATGACTAGGCGTTCGAACTCTGGCTTCATTGCCCGGAACACTTGAAGTAGGTACTCAGGCATGAGCTTGGGGCCGCAAATCCAGTTAACGAAGTCCTGAGTCGTCGCCATCGGCCTTGGCATGATTCCTGAGAACCCGACTGAAGCGGTGCGGGAGAGGATGACTGTTCCGGCCGGTAACAACTCCGCCGCGGAATTGGTGAGGCCCAGCTCACTGATGAGTTCCTTAGTTTCTCCTAGATAGGTTCGGTCATCATTTCGGAGTTGCCAGACGTCTGCGAGGCTGAACCAAGGGATTGTGCACTCTTCCCAGTATTCGGGATGCTGTCTGCTTGGCGTGTGCCCTGACCGCATTCTTGCGTAGAAACGGAGAATGCCCGATTCCCAATGGGAGGGTATCTCACCCATCCACTCTATTGCGCTTTTTTTCATAGGCGGTTCGGGGTCGAGGCCAGCGGCGCGAGCGGCGTCTGGCGGCAGGCCGCGGGTGACGGTGCGCGAGATGAGGGCGCTGCGTTGCTCCTGCAGCAGCTCGATGAGGCGCCGCTTCTTCTCGATCAGCATGTCGAGCTGCGCAGTCTCGGCGTCGAGGAAGGCGGCAATGGCGCGCTGTTCTTCGGGGGGCGCGACAGGCATCCAAACGCTACCCAGGATCCCTTCGCCCAAATTAGCCAGGCCAGTAGTAGAGTTGGAGTTGAAGACCAACTGTTGTCGGCCAGCGGGACAGTTCAGGAAGTACCAAGCGATGGACGGTTCAAGATCGCCTCCAATTCTCAGGCGTTGCATGAAATTCGAGAATGACGCGTCGAGAGCTGCCACATCGTCTGTGACGATGCTCGTCTTTCCTATGTGCTGTGCGCTTCCGCTGGACTTGGTTATGAGCAAATCGCCTTTGCGCAAGAGAGTGTGCTGCTTCTCGCGAGGAGTAAGGGAACGCCGCGCCGGATCTTCTATGCGCCATTTGCCGTCGAGTTCCTGCTCTGTCGAGCGAAGGACAATGGTTCCATCGGGGTCATCGTTATCACCCCAAGCCCCTCCATCGTTTCTCACCAAGAGGTGACGCGTTGGCTTAACCTCCCAGTGTTTCGGCACATCGCCGAGCCACTCGATGCCGCTGGGCTTGTACCGAGGGTAAGCAGGCTGGCTCATGCCGTAACCTCTTTGAGCAGCGCAAGGATCTCACTTTCCAGAGTCTTGATGTCCGTCTCGATCGCTTCGAGGTCGCGTGGTGGCTCGTAGACGTAGAAGTGGCGGTTGAGCGGTATCTCGTATCCCACCTTGGTTTTCGGGTGATCGATCCAGGCGTCGGGCACATGAGGCAGGACCTCGCAGCGGAAGTAGTCTTCGATGTCGCGCTTCAGGGGTACGTTCTCCGTGTCACGCAATTCCGTGTCGGGCTCGGGCTTGCCGCCGGCGCCGCAGACATCGGCTGTCTCGTCGCGCTCGCTCAGGGCGCTGAGCACGGTCTTTAGTTCCGGCGCAGCGAGCGCGAAGCCACGCTGCTTGCCGAACTGCTGCAGGGTGGCGCGGAACGCCTCACGGTTCGTGTAGAGCTGCCCGCCGTCGGAGCGCGCGAAGTCGGCCAGCAAGTCGCGTATCTCCTGCTGGCGCTGCTCACCCGCCTCGATCTCCTTCAGACGTTGCGCCTCGTCTTTTTTGTTGCTGGACGCCAGCTTGGCGAAGCCTGACTCATCGTCTAATCGCGCGATGCGCTCGCCGCTGGCTTGGAAGTTGAGGCGCAGTGGCCGCTCGACCGTGATCTTGCGGAAGCCGAAGTCATCGTTGTCGAAGACCTTGCTCACGGCCAGCGTTTTCTCCTTGCCTTCAACCTTGAAGGTGTGCGTCTCGCCGTCCTGGAAGTTGCCATGGATGCGCGTGACCTCGCCGATTTGATCAGGCTCGCCTTCGTCCCTATCACCGACCTTGTTGCGCTTGTTGCCGAGGTTCTTGCGCATTTTGACGAAGAACTGACGCGCGTCGATGAGCTGTATCTTGCCGCGGCGCCGCTCCTCTTTGCGGTTGGTCAGGACCCAGATATAGGTTGAGATGCCGGTGTTGTAAAAGAGCTGGTCCGGCAGCGCAACAATGGCCTCCAGCCAGTCGTTCTCGATGATCCACTGCCGGATGTTGCTCTCGCCGCTGCCGGCGTCGCCCGTAAAAAGGGGCGAGCCGTTGAAGACAATGGCGATGCGGCTGCCGCCATCCTTTACCGACCGCATCTTCGACAGCATGTTCTGCAGGAAGAGGAACGAGCCATCGTTGATGCGAGGCAGGCCGGCGCCGAAGCGGCCTCGGTCGCCGAGCATGCGCTGCTCACGCTCGATGAACGCCTGCTGCTGCTTCCACTCCACGCCGAACGGCGGGTTCGCCAGCATATAGTCGAAGGTCCATTTTGAACCGTCCGGCCGGCGGTCGTAAGCGTCCTTTGTGAACGTGTCATCAAGGACGATGTTCTCTTCTTCCTTCTCTCCCTTGATCAGCATGTCCGACTTGCAGATCGCCCAGGCTTCATCATTCCAGTCCTGGCCGAAGAGGTGCGGGTCGGCCTCGCTGTTCTGAGCGCGGATGTACTGCTCCGCCACCGAGAGCATCCCACCGGTGCCGCATGCCGGATCGTAGACAGTCATGACTTTGCGGTTAGCCCAAGTGCCTGTTTCAGGTGAGAGGAGCAAGTTCACCATCAGCTTGATGACTTCGCGAGGGGTGAAGTGATCGCCGGCTTCCTCATTGGCCTGCTCAGAGCCAATGCGGATCAACTCTTCGAAGATGTAGCCCATTTGCATGTTGTCAACGCGACCTGGTGAGAGATCAATGTTGGAGAACTCTTTTATCACCAGGTACAACAAACCCTTAGCCTGCATGCGCTCGATTTGTTCCTCGAAGGCAAACTTCTGGATGATTTCCCGGACGTTTGGTGAAAACAACTGGATGTACTCGCCGAGGTGGCGAGCCAGCTGGTTGGGGTCATCAAGGAGCGTCGAGAAGTTCAGCGGCGACAGGTTATAGAAGGAGTGCCCTGTGATCGGCCCCAGCGGGCATCACGTACAGGCTGAGCCGTCGTACTGGGCAGCGCCGCGTTCTCCTCAATCACCTGCGCCTTGGTTGCTGCCAGCAAGCAGTCAAAGCGTCTTAACACCGTTAGCGGGAGTATGACCTTGCGATACTCGTTGCGCCTGTAGGGTCCCCGGAGCTTGTCGCAGATACCCCAGATGAAGCCGGCGAGTCGACGATGCGTTTCAGGACTCAGGTGTAGTGCCACTCCCTAGGCCGTAGCGGTGGGGCCTCGGCTTGGTGCATTGTAAGCGATGTATGAGTAGTGGGCTGCCACCCTAGTGGGCGCACGATTTGCACCTAGTGCCGCAAGCTAGGGCCCCTTGTTTGGCTCTACTTTCTTTCTACAGCAGGTGTTGGGGGCAGAGCTGGCCCAATCCAGACTGTCTTGATGTTGACGAACTCACGGATACCGAAGTCCGCAAGTTCCCGTCCGTAGCCGCTGCGCTTGACGCCCCCGAAGGGCAGTCGGGGATCGGACGCCACCATTCCATTAATGAAGACAGAACCGGACTCAATAGTCCGCGCAAGTTTCTTTCCACGGGCCAGGTCTCTGGTCCAGAGGCTGGCTCCCAAACCGAAGCGAGAGTCGTTGGCCAAGTCGATAGCTTCGTCCGCGTCGGCCGCTTTGATCAGGGCAGCCGCGGGCCCAAACGTCTCCTCAGAAAACACGTCCATTCCGGCCTTTACGTCGGTTATTAGCGTGGGAGCGTAGAAGTACCCGCGGCGCTCGAGCCTCCGCCCTCCTGTAACGATGGTTGCCCCTGCCGTGACGGATCGCTGCACCTGCTGGTCGAGCGTGTCGACCAGGTCTTTCTTAGCAAGCGGGCCGATCCTGGTCGAACCGTCCGCTGGGTCGCCCACCACCAGCTCCTCGATACCGTTGCGGAAACGTTCCTGGAACTCGTCTGCTACCGATTCGACGACGATGAACCGCTTCGCGGAGATGCAGCTTTGGCCCGCGTTCTGAAACCGAGCGTCGATCGCGACGCGCGCCGCAGTCTCCACATCGGCGTCTTCCAGGACGATATACGGATCGGAGCCGCCCAGCTCGAGCACGGTCGGCTTCAGAGCCCTGCCGCTTGCTTCGGCCACGCTGGCGCCCGCCTCCTCGCTGCCTGTCAGCGTCACCGCGGCAATGCGTGGGTCCTCGACCAGTCCGAGGGCCTTCCCGCCAGGCACCAGCAAGGCCTGAAAGGCTCCCTCAGGAAATCCGGCTTGCTGAAACACCCGCTCAATCGCCATTGCGCACTGCGGCACGTTGGAAGCGTGCTTGAGGACGCCCACGTTGCCGGCCATTAGCGTAGGCGCCGCGAATCGGAACACCTGCCAGAAAGGGAAGTTCCAGGGCATGATCGCCAGGACCGGCCCGAGGGGGTCGAACGCAACGTAGCTTTCGCTCGCGGAACTCGGCTTCGGGATGTCTGCCAGGAAGGCTTCCGCGTTCTCGGCGAAATACTCGCAGCACCAGGCGCACTTCTCGACCTCTGCCCTCGATTGCGCCAACGGCTTCCCCATCTCCAGGGTGATCAGCTCCGCCAATCGGTCCGAGTCGACACGGAGTTGCTGAGCGGCCTTGACCATCAACTGTGACCGATGGGCGAAGGGTTGAAGCCTCCACCGTCGAAATGCCTCGACGCTCCGATCCAGAACTTCGTTGATCCCCTTTTCGGAGTGCTCTTCGAAGCTGGCCAGGATCTCTTCTGTCGCTGGATTAATCGATTGAATTGGCATGCTCACCTCCAACCCTCAGGGCAGGGCGTCGGCTTCTGTATAGCGGAGCCAGGCGCTCATCTGAAGCGCAGAAATCAGACAGTGAACGACCACTGGCCTGTCCCTGACCGCGAAAGCGCGAGCGATACCCTCGGCCACCTCCGACTCATCGCGGATCGTGATCGCTTCAGCGCCAAACGAACGGCCCCACGCGGCGAAGTCAGGATTGGTCAGTTGCGTACCGCCCATGAGCGGACGCTCCGGGTAGCGCATGTAGGAGTGCATGCCAATCGTCCCGTACATCGAGTTATCAGCGATGACCATGATCGGATTGGCGCCATACTGGACCGCCGTTGCCAGCTCGTTGCCCGTCATCAACGCGCCACCATCGCCGACGAACGCCACGACTTGCGTGCCGGGCCGCCGCAGCGCCGCGGCAACCGCCATCGGCATGCCGGATCCCATGGCGCCCACGACGGACGACAGAAGCACCTGGTCCTCGTGGAAGTTGAGATACCGGTGCATGAAGCTGGAGAAGTTGCCGGCATCGCTGGTCAGAACCGCGTTCGGCGCAAGGTGCTTGTTGATCTCGCAGACGATGTCGGCGAAATCGACGCCGTCCGGGGTGGGCTCACCTTCTCGCACGGACAGCTTTCCTGGTATTTCGTGCAGCTCGCTCACCCACGCGCGTCGCGAGTCCGCCCGTGCGGGCGCCCCTCGTTTCAGCAAGCCGCGAATCACCTCAGCAGGACTGGCCGGGATACCAAGCGTCGGGCGCCAAACACGGCCTACCTCGTTAGCGTCCGGCCAGACGTGGACCAGCGGCACCTGCGGTTCCGGCGCCGCCGGGAACGTGTAGGCCTGGCTTACCGTGTCGGTCAGCCTTTCTCCCAGCGCCACGATGAGGTCGGCTCGCTTCATCACCTCAATCTGCAGCGGCGGTACACGAATGCCCATGTACCCGCCGTAGTTGGGATGATCCGCGTCGAAAAGCTGGGGCCTGCGATGCGTTGGGATGATCGGCAGCATCCACTCCTCAGCAAGCCGCGCCAGGTCGCCCAGCACCGAGGCGTCGCGCAGCGCATCGGAAAACAACGCTCCGCCTACCAGGACGAGCGGCCGTTCCGCCGCCGATAGCATGTTGGCGAGCTGATCGAGGTCCTCTTCGCGAGGCGCCGCGATGAACCTGGCGCGCGGCCGGTCCACGGCTGCGTCGGTCTGTTGATCGAAGATGTCCTCAGGCAGGATTACTGCAACCGGGCCGGGCGTCGCACTCTCAGCCGTGTGAAAAGCCCGGGTGATCGCCTCCGACGCCTGATCCGGGTCTATCACCTCGATTACGAGCTTGGTGATGTCGGAGAGCAGCCGCGAGTAGTTCTGCTCCTGCAGGGCAAGCCGGCCAACGTCGCGGCGTTCCACGTGGCCGATGAGCAGGACGAGTGGCACGGCGTCGTGAAAGGCCGAGTGAAGCGCGACCATGGCGTTGGACAGGCCAGGTCCGCGGGAGACCACAACAACGCCGGCGCGGTCACGCAGCTGACTGTCGGCCAGAGCCATGTAACCAGCACCGGACTCGTGTCGGCAGACGATCAGCTGGATCGACTCTTGCTGGACGAGCATGCTCGTAAAGCCGACGTAACTTTCGCCGGGCACGCAGAAAATGCGGTCAACGTCGTGAGCCTCCAGGCTCTCTATCAACAATCGAGCGACGGTCTTGCTCATTTGCCGGCGCCTCCTCCGCGGTTAAGAAAGGATATTGCCCAAGCCTGGCCCTAATCGTAATGCAGGCAGGCGCCGAAGGATCGCTCATTCGTCACACGATGCCGTCATAGTGTCACTGAATGAAACCAATCTCTCGGTGCTAGCTCGACCGATGGGGGCCGATGCCGTAGCCAATGCCGGCATAGAAGAAGACCATCGCAATCAGGAAGACGCGGCCTAATCAGCTCGTCGATGCCTCAATCAGGATTGGGATCTCCGGGCCGGCGAGGAAGCCGTCAATGAGATGGGGTTATAGAGATATGGAGATTGTAGACGCTCAGGTGCACGTCAACCGCTTCATGGCTGGCTGGCGAACAGCGGAGACCGACACCGACACCGTGTTGGAAGCGGCGGTCGCGGCCATGGACGCGGTGGGGGTCGATACCGTTCTGGTCGCCGAGGATTGGGGCTGGGACGACACCAAACACAGCAGAGTGCTGCCGAATGGGGCAATACGTCCCGGGCTTCACTTCTCGCAGCGTGCTATGGAGAGGTTTCCCGACCGTTTCGGCTATCTGGTCAGATTCGACCTCAGGGACCCCGAGCTGGAGCGGCTGATTTCCGAGGTGCGGCAGAAGCCCGGAGGCCTTTGCCTACGCGTCGTCCCCCGGCCGCATACCGATCAGGACTTGTTCAAGGACGGCGGCTTTGAACCTCTGTTCGCGGCCGCGCAGCAGTACGAAGTGCCGATATTTGTGGGTATGCCGGGACAGGCCGCCTTCTTGGAACCCTATCTGCAGAACTTTCCCAAGCTATGGATGATCTTGGATCATATCGGCGTCGGCGTCACGGCGCTGCGAGGTAGTCAGCTCCCGCCGCAGCTCCAGTCCTGGGTAACGCCGACGCTGGAGGGTCGTCTAGCGGAGCTCAACTTCATCATCGGTTTGGCCAGGTATCCGAACCTGGCGATTAAGTGGAGCAACGCTCCCTCCCGCCTCTCCGGCGAGGCGTACCCGCATCACGACGCGGTGGAACATCTGCGCCGGGTGATCGCGGCGTTTGGCGTCAGGCGAGTGATGTGGGCGAGTGACTACACGGAGAGCAGGACTCTACACACTTGGGCTCAGTCCTTACACTACCTGCTCTATTCCGACCTTCTCTCCGAAGTAGAGAAGGAGTGGATCCTCGGCAAGACTGTGCGTCAGGTCCTGAACTGGCCTAAGGCAAAATAGCTCATCCTTGCTCAGGCGGCGTCCGATCTTGGGCAAGACCGTGTTGCGCCGGGGCTTCGATGCGCTTTGTGTCAGCATGGCAGGCTACCTATCTGCCCCTACCAAATTGACACGCCCTCGGCCAACGGCAAGAAGAAGGCGAGGCGGCCTTCCGGACCGTTGCTACTCCGATGGCCGCGCCCCGTGAGGTCCTCGATCAATACGATGGTGCCTGGCTTGAGCTCGATCTTCTGCCCATCCCCGGCTTCCATCTCGCCGGAGCCGCCGATTGTTGCGACCAGCGTCCGCTCCCGCACGTTGTGCCAGTCGACCTTGTAGTGGGGAGCCAGCGCGGCAATTTGGATACGGTCGCTGGAGAACAGGCCTGACCGTCCGTCCTTCAGCTCTACTTTGAGGCACTCAAAGCTGCTGACCCCATCCTGTCGCACGTACAGGCGCCAGACGTCAACCGTTTCCGACACTTCTCTCACTCCTCGATCCGCAATTGCTGGCTGCTACTGGCTTCACGTCAGGACCAGAGTTCGCGCGACGCAAGCGCAGCCCCCTCGCTGAGCATCCTCAGCTTCGTCATCGCGATCATGGGATCGACGGTGGCCATGGTCTGGACGGCGGTGCCGAAGCCGCAGTCGACGCCGGCGATAACGTTCTCGCGTCCGACCGCTCTGGCGTAGCGCAGCAGCCTCTCGGCGACCAACTCCGGATGCTCGATCACGTTGGTCGTGTTGTCGATGACTCCAGGGATGATCAGCATATGGTCCGGCAGCTTGGTCTCCTGCCAGACCCTCCACTCATGCTCGTGCCTGCCGTTCGCTGCCATAAAAGAGATCGCTCCGACGTTGGCTCGAAAGAAAAGGTCCACGAGAGCGCTCAGCGGCACGTCGTGGTTGCGTGGCGTTGCGGCGGCGCCCCAACAGACATGCATCCGAACGCGGTCGGCCGGGATGTCGCGCATTGCGTGGTTGAGGACTTCGATGTTGGCGTCGGCTATCGAGCGAAATTCCTCGAGAGATGTGTCCGGGAACCAGTAGTTCTGCAGGGCGAGGTCTGGACAGTCGACCTGGAGGACGAAGCCTGCCTGCACGATCGCGTCATATTCACGCTTAAGGGCGTCGGCTATCGCCGCCAGATACTCCTCTCGAGTAGCGTAGTACCTGTTGGGAAAGAAATTCGCCAGTGTCCCCGGCGACACCGCGGTCATGAAGACTTCTTCAGCTTGGACGTCATGCGTCGCTAGCTTGAGGTGCGCGATGTCCCTTTCGACGCTGGAGAAGTCCTGCCACTCTATCGGCCCGATGCAAGGAGCAAGCTTGAGGTCAAACTTGTAGCGGGGGAAGTCTCGTTCATCCAGCGTGACCGGCATCGAAAGCTCTTCCTTGCCGAAGCCGGAGAGCCGCTGTCTAACGTAAGTCGCGAAGTTATCCTTGCTCTGCTCGCCATCGCTAACGACTGAGATGCCGGACTCGACCTGTTGCTTAACGATCGCTGAAACCGCCTTCTGGCACTCGTCATGAAATGCGGCCATGTCCTGCAGCGTTCCGTCAGCGCGGGCTTCGAGCATTGCAGCGAGCGCCTCGGGCCTCGCCAGGCTGCCTGCATGTGTGGTGAGAATGCGCCGGTCGCTCCGTTTCATACGTCGTTAGTCCATTTTAGGGAAGATATCTTCCGGCTTAATGGGCTTCGCAATGATGTGCTGTTTGTAGGCGTAGTCGATCACCTTCTCGAAGCCCAGACGGTTCGCAGACAGGCCGAAAGGCAAAGGGTCTGCGTCGCCGATGACCTCCTGGACGCGCTTGCTCGGCTTAGCGTCCGCTTTGCGCTTGGACTCGGCGAATACTCCATAGAGAGCTTCGGCGAGCCAGTTGTTCTCTTCGAGCAGTGACGTTTTGATCACCGGGATTGCGAAGGGGAGAATGGCTCCCGTCCGCTGGTAGTAGGCCTTGTCCAATTCAGTGGCGTTGGGGAAGAGCAGCTTGACGTTCGGCGCCTCGCCGTTGTTGGGATTTACGCCGGCAATTCCGGCCTGCAAGTCACCTGAAACTAGACGAGGGAAGAGGTCGGCGCCGGTCTCGCCGGTCCCGGGGATTACGTTCTTGGGCAGGTAGGCCGTGGTCTGCTCGACGTGTTCCGGTTCGGCCGCTACCCACGTGATGCTGTCGAGATTAACCCCGTGCTCCTCTTGCAGAATGCCTTTGTGGATGGTGCCGGGAGTCACCGTGTAGGTTCGCGTGCCGACGCGCTTGCCTTCGAAGTCCTTCGGTTCCTTGATGCCGGAATCGACGTTGTAGAGGACGCCTTCGTGCGGAAAACGGTTTGACAGGAGGAGAGGAAGGCCCGTAATCGGTACGCCGTATTCCCGCGCGCACAGGTAACTGACGAAGCTCATCGACGCGATGTCAAACTCGAGCGAGCGTGCCATGCGGCGAAAGATGTCGACGTAGTAGATCCCGGTGAGCTGGCGAAATGTGAGGCCGTTGGCGCCTACCTCGCCCTTGATAAACGGCTCGAGTGACGGTTGAGGCTGCAGAGCGCAGGTCAGCGTAAGGGAGCGTGTAACTGTCATTTTGTCCTCCTCCGTATCGTGGTGCGTTCGAGAGGCGGGGCCTGCGACTTCGTTATGAGTTGGTCGGCGGCGTAATAGCGGTCAACGCGGCACCATGGCGAACTGGAGCCGGCTTCTTCATCATGTCTGTCAGGTCGACTTGGGGCATGGTGACAGAGACATCACGCAGTACGTTATTGGCGAGGTCGTTGTAGTCCTTGAACGCCAGGCGAAGGCGATTGCGCCATGCCATCCTGCCTCCGTTTGCGTGCAACTCGAAGGCGGATTCGCGACCGTCCAGGCCTGAAGAGACGTGGTCCCAGACCAGGTTGAGCAGGCCGGCTCGCTGCAAGGCAGTGTATCCACCGCCGCCGAATGACTCCTCAAGCCCGGCCCTGGTGCGACCATCGGACAGATCGTCATCTGCGGGCGCCATGACTAGCGAGGAGCCTGGCAGGATGCGGAGGATCTCCGTCAACCTCTGACGTGACTCGAATGCCGCCAGGCTGCCGGACGCCAGGTGGAGGGCGTTCGGGTAGTATTCGCCGTAGTCGGTGACCTGGGCGTCGTTTTCGGCCGCGACAAAGGCGGTCCGCATCTTCTGGACCTCGACGACCATATCGACGATCAGGTCTGTCATCACCTGATTCTCCTTGAGGCCCATGGCGTCGGCGCAGGCGAGGGCGAGACCGAGGGAGTACTCCGCCTTGGCACCCCAGCAGTAGAGCTGGTGCCACGCCAGCCAGGCGAATCCGGCGCTGGAGGACGTGTCGCACGTGAAGAAGACACGTTCCCAGGGCACGAGCACCTCATCGAGCCAGACCTGCGCGTCGAGCTCGTCGAACTGACTGCTGAGGGGCGACAGGAACGTGTTCGCGTGGCGGGGTGCGATCTTACGGCAGACCACAGTGACACCCGGCGCGTTCACCGAAATCGCGAAGGTGGCCTTCTTGCCGTCGACCATGACGCCGCCTGCGCTGGCGACGTAGACCTCTTCTGCATACGCCGGACTGGTGTGCATGCTGAGCTTGCCGGAGATGATCAGGCCTGTGTCGGTTTCACGCACCAGGCGGGTTGACTTCCGATTCTCCGGTTCAGCGCGAAAGCGAAAGCCGAGCGGCGCATTGCCGTTGGCCAGCGTGATGAAGCGGCCATCTCGACGCAGCCCGCCAACATATGCCTCAGCCTTCCTGACTTCTTCCGTCGAAAGCCCCACCCGGCGGATCGTATCCAGGAGGCCCAGGCCGATCAGGTTGCCGTAGGCAGGCGTGTGCGTGAGGTTACCCGCAGTCGAGAATAGCGTCGAAGCGAACGAACGGCCCATGCGCTGGAGATCGGTGGCATTCCGCGGCGTTAGAAACGCGAGAGGATACCCGGCGCCGTCCCCTTCGCCAGCCGGCGACAGGAGTGTCTCTTGCCACTCCGGGTCGAAGTGCCGGTCGTACCAGGTGGCGTAGACGTCAACAACTGGCTTCGTGGCCGGGTGGGTGGTGATGTCTTCGACGAGTCCTTCACCCAGGACCCACACCCTACGGCCGTCCCGCACGCTTTCGACGTAGTCGGCTCCGGTGCGCATCATGGGCTACTTGCTACCCCATAGCTTCTTGGTGGCGATATCCGCACCCTGAGCCAGAGACCCGAGTTTGGCCCAGACGATCTTCGGGTCCGTACGCGTTGGCGACACGCTGGTCCCAAAGCCGCAGTCGACGCCGGCAATGACGTTCTCTTTGCCGAGGACATTCGCGAACCGAACGATTCGCTCTGCTACGGTCTCCGGGTGCTCGATGATCGTTGTCGTGGAGTCGATCACGCCCGGAATGATCACCTTGCCCTCGGGCACCTTTGTGTCCTGCCAGACCTGCCACTCGAACTCGTGACGGCCGTTTGCCGCGACGACCGTGAGGTACTTGCCTCGCAGCTTTAGCAGCAGGTCAATGATGTCCTGGAGCTGGGTGTCGTAGTTGTGCGGCCCTGCGTTGGCGCCCCAGCACACGTGGACCCGGACCTGCTCCTCCGGGATGTCCCGTGTAGCGTAGGCGACGGCCTCAACGTTGCGCTGGACGATCTTTCGCCAGTCAGCTAGCTCCATGTCCGGGTAGTTGTTGCTGCGCGCGGCCAGGTCGGGTGAGTCCAGCTGGACGATGAATCCGCCCTGGGCGATTGCGTCATACTCGCGCTTCATCACGTCCGCGACCGTGGTGAGGTACTCCTCGTCGGTCTTGTAGTAGTGGTTGGGGTTGTGGTTGGTGAAAGTCCCGGGCGACACGGATGTCATGAAGACTGCCGCAGGTTTTTGGTCCAGGCCGGCGACTGCCTTCTGGAGATGGGCGACGTCAGCCGTTACCGTCGAGAAGTCCTTCCACTCGATCGGGCCCGTGCAAGGCAGCCTGTGGCCACGACGAGAGCCGGCCCACTCAGGGAACTCGCGCTGCTCGAGGTTCAGAACTCGGTCCTCAGGTGGACCATCGAAGCCGGTCAAGCGCTGCGTGATGTAGGCCGCGAAGCCCGTCTTGCTCTGGTCGCCGTCGTTTACCACCGTGACGCCTGCGCCTGCCTGGGCGTTGACAGCCTCTGTCACAGCCTCCTGGCAGGCATCGTCAAACGTGGCGTTGTCGACTTCCTTGCCCGCCACGCGGTCTAGGAGGATTTGTTGCAGCCTCAAGGTGCGTGGGACGCTGCCTGAGTGGGTTGTTAGGATTCGGTCGGCGTTTGTTGCCATGGCTGTCTCCTCTGTTTGCGATGAAGGGATGGAGGTCACCAGAGCTCTTGCGTGGCGCGCGTGGCGCCATCGCTAAGGGCTCGTAACTTGGCCATCGCGATGGTTGGATCGACCGCCGGCTTGGCCGATGACCCGGTGCCGAATCCGCAATCGACGCCGGCGATAACGCGTGAGCGGCCGAGGACCTTGGCGTAGCGCATGATCCTCTCGGCGACCCAGTCCGGGTGTTCGATGATGTTCGTTGTGTTGTCTATGACGCCGGGGACTAGGACCATCTCTTCCGGGAGGTCCACCTCCTCCCAGACGTGCCATTCGTGCTCGTGCTGGCCGTTGGCGCCGACGACGGAGAGTGCGCCCACCTTCGCCCGGAGGAGGATGTCGACAATCGAGCGGAGCGGGACGTCGTGGTTCTTCGGCGTTTCGCCGGCTCCCCAGCAAACGTGCATTCGGACCTGAGAAGGAGAGATGCCGCTGAGCGCGTGGTTCATGACCTCGACGTTTTCGGCGATCACGCGGCGAAACTCCTCGATCGAGAGGTCTGGAAACCAGAAGTTGCGCAGCGCGAGGTCGGGGCAGTCCAACTGAAGGACGAAGCCCGCTTCCGTGATCGCCTTGTACTCACGGCTGAGCGTGCCGGCGAGCGTTTCGAGGTACTCGGTTCGGCTCTTGTAATACTGGTTAGGAAAGAAGTTAGCCACTGTCCCGGGCGACACCGAGGTCATGAAGAGCTCTTCGTGCGTGACGGCGCTGGAGGCATCGCTCAGGTTGGTGATGTCCTTCTCGACGGCTGAGAAGTCCTTCCAGGTGACTGGCCCGATGCAGGGAGCTAGCGAGCGGTTGCGATATCCCCAGTTGGGGAACTCTCGTTCGTCCAAGGTCAGCGGCATTGGTAGCTGGTCCTCGCCGAAACCGGCCCAACGTTCGCGGACGTAGGTTGAGAAGCTTGGCTTGCTCTGCTCCCCATCGCTGATGATCGAGATCCCGGCGGCCGCCTGCTGCTCGACGACCTTTTGGACCGCCTGACGGCAGGCCTCGTCGAAGCTTTCCGGGTCTACGCGGCCCTGTCTCTGAGCTTCCAGAAGTGAAACCAGTTCAGGAGGGCGCGCGAGGCTACCGACATGGGTGGTAAGAATTCGATCGATGCTTGTCTTCATTTCTTGAGAGCCCTTGCGAGTCTCGGACAGCGGTCGTCCTATACAGTTCGCGCGTGATGCGTAAGGTAGTGCTCGGCCAGGATGTCTCGGCCAAAGTCTGTCGTGGGGTCCCGCCATACGCTGTGAGCGTGGTTTGTGTCGTTTTGCGCGTTGTCAAACTCGATGAGCAGGCGTTCACCCTGGATCCGGTAGTAGTAGGCGGGACGCCGTTCGGACCGCCCGGATGGGGTCTCTGTTACTACTGGGCCAGCCCATGCGAACGTGGTCTTTTCAAGATTGGATGGCTCGAGTCTGTCCGC
The DNA here is from genome assembly GCA_964572535.1 of uncultured Dehalococcoidia bacterium. Classification (GTDB taxonomy): domain Bacteria; phylum Chloroflexota; class Dehalococcoidia; order DSTF01; family WHTK01; genus WHTK01. The sequence goes on along the minus strand of CAZNHI010000003.1, from coordinate 3,895 downwards.
ATACTGGGCCGCGACCTCGGGTTTGACACGGTCGAAGTACGTGGTGATCAACTGCACAAAGCAGTCCTGCTGGCCATTGGTCATCGCGGAGTAGGGCAGACCCTTGGGCTGGAGTGTGTACTTCACCATCGTGTCGAGTTCATCGGTAATGCCGAGATTTTGACGAAGACGGTTGGTCGCTTCGATGCCGAAGGTGTCGAACCAGGGGAGCGCGTCCGCTTCAATCGCCGGCCGATTGGCTTGGACGATGTCGAACGGTGCGACCGGAGCGATCACGGCAACCTCGAGCTGCTTGGGGTCGAGTGAGCCGAGAAGTTTGCGGGCGAGGTCCTCCTCTGCAGCGAGCGGCCGCAGGAAGATGTTGCCGGGCATCTCGATGTACGAAGGCTCGACGCCAAGGAAGGCGGGTGTTGGCGAGACGACACCGTTGCGGACTGTGAAGTGGACGCCCACGTGGTGCCCACCGACACGCCAGCCCCAACCCTCTTCACCGGGTTGGCCGTAAATCGCCACGAAATAGTTTTGAGGGTCGCGCAGGCGCGTATTCGGCAGGTCGCCGTAGTTTCTGTCCGGAAAGCCCGTCCATGAGTCCACGATGGCTTCGACACCCATGATCACCGCGACGGCGTTGTAACCGTCGGCGCTGAGGCCGGAGGCCAGGAGCCTGCGGAGCTTCTGCCGCTGCAGGGCTTCGAGCTCGAAGATGGGGATTCCGAGGCGTGGCGTCGGTGTGTAGTACCACGTCTCCCGCTCAGCCTGGTCATCGATCGGCAGCAGAACTTTCGCTCTCTGCTCTGGAGCCAGGTGCTCCAGAAGGTCTTTTCCTGCCTCGGCCATGGCCGAAGCGACAGAATCCGCGGTCATAACGAACCTCCTCTTGTGGAGCCGTCCTGAGGATCCCGAATCGACTTCTTGACAAGGAGTTTAGTTATTGAGAATCAAGGGTGGAAATGCTTTGTTGGTATGAGGCTTATCCACCGTCGTGGGGTCGCGCGTGGTGAGGGAAATTCGATGACAGCGTCGTGGGTTCGGGGCGCCAGATAGCGCGGGGCACCCAAGCAATTGGCACGCAAAGACCTGCCTACAACCTTCGGCAAGTTTGCTAGAAGGCCTCCATGTTGTGCCCGATGTGCTCCAGCTGCCTCCGGAGCCAGACGTGGCCGGGGTCTTCGCTGCTCCTCGGGTGCCAGGACATGGGCAAGGTTATCGGGTCGATGTGGAAGGGCGGTTCGAGCATGCGAATCGGCACGCTCGGTATAAGGCGCTTGCCGATGTGATAGGGCAGTAGCGTGACAAAGCGTGTACCCGGCAGCAGGAAAGGCAGGATGAAGAAGCTTTCAATCGTGACTACATTGGCCTGCCTTATGCCGACCGCCTCCATGATGCCTTTGCCCGACGAGGCGTGAATGCCACTGCCAACCTGATGCGCCAGGTGCGGCAACTCCAAGAATTCCTCCAGGCTCAGCTCTTCACTGACCTCCTCGTTACCTTTCCAGACCGCGCACATATAGCGATCCTCGAAGATAACCTTCTTGGGCAAGTTGCAGCCCTCCGGTTGACGACCGAAGACAAGGTCCAGCTCGCCCTGCTGCAGCTGATTGAAGCTGTCCGTGTGGAGCTGGCAAATCTCCAGTGAAATGCCGGGGGTTTCTTGGGCAATAGTGGCGGCGAGGGGTCGCAGTAGAAGATAGATCGAGTAGTCGCTCGCCGCGACACTGAAAACTCGATGGTCTGTGTACGGGTCGAAGTGTGGCTTGTACTTGACCAGCTCGTAGATTCCGTCCATGAGCCCATGGACCGGTGCGACCAGCTCCGAGGCGTATGGTGTGGGATAAAGCTCGTTCCCCACACGGACCAAGATCTCGTCATTGAAGATGCGCCGCAGCCTGCCGAGAGCCCTGCTCATAGCTGGCTGACTGAGCCCAATCCGCTCAGCGGCATGGGTTACATGCCGCTCCTGGAGCAGGGCATCAAGCGCAGCCAGGAGGTTCAGGTCCAAATGGGCCAGGTGGTGATGTTCTTCGCTCGGCGACATTCAGGGGGCCTCGGTCCCGGCGGGGCGGTTGGCCCTACAATACGCCATCTGCCGCCGTCCTGCGTCGACCCTATCTGCCTTTTACCAAGATCTCAGATTGAGTAGGTTAGCGACTGCCTCGAAGACGGGGGTCCAGCCCATCGCGAACCGCGTCGCCGAAAAGGTTGAAGGAGAGGACCGCAAGGCTGAGAGCGACACCGGGGATCACCGCCGTCCACCAGGCCTCCCGCCAGAACTGGCGAGACTCCTGGAGCATGCGTCCCCAGCTAGGATTCGCAGCGTTGGAAACACCCAGGCCAAGGAAGCTGATAGTAGCCTCGGCAAGGATCGCAGTGCCGATCTGAACGGTGGCTATAACGATGATCGTGGCGGTGACGTTAGGCAATACGTGGTGCACCATGATCCGGGTCGGGCTACTTCCAATCGACACCGCCGCCTCGATGAACTGGAGGTTTCTTACTGCGATCGTTGCGCTGCGCACGATGCGCGTAGTCCCCGGCGACAGCACAACGCCAATCGATATGCAAACGGTCCAGAAATCGGGCGGCAAGATGGTCAGGAAAAATATGAGGAACACAATCGGCGGGAATGAAATCAAAAGGTCGATCAATCGGCTCACCACCATGTCCCACCAGCCACCCAAGTAGCCGCTCGTCACACCGAGGAAGACACCTATCCCGGTAGCGAGGATAACTGAACCAAACCCGATTCCCAGGCTAATGCGGGCACCGATAAGGACACGGCTGAAAATGTCGCGGAAAATGTTGTCTGTACCGAATGGATACGACCAGGAAGGCGCCTGCAGTCTTGGGCCATCTATCGCCGTCGCCGAGTGAGGTGCGATGTACTCGCCCAGGACCGCGATCACTACCATCAGCAAACAGATGACACCAAACAGTACACCCAGAGGGTTCTTCTTCGCCGCCTTAACGACGTCGTGAAAACGTGAGCCACCTCTGTACGAGACTTCCTGGAAGATCTCAGCTTCGCTTGTAGTCAATATCGCCTCACCCGTGGATCCAGCAAGCCATAGCTCAAATCAACAGCGAGATTGGCAAACACTACCACTACCGCAAAGAAGAGTACCGCCCCTTGGATGGCTGGATAGTCTTTCAATTGCACGGAATCGAGAAGGAAGCGGCCGATGCCGGGCAAGCCAAAGATTAGCTCGATAATGACTGTGCCGCTCAGCAGGAGTGCCGTCTGGAGGCCAAACAGCGTCACAACCGGCATTAGAGCGTTGCGCAGCGCATGCCGATAGACCACGTCCCGGTTCGCGAGGCCCTTAGCCCGCGCTGTACGCACATAGTCCTCACCTAGCACCTCCAGCATCGCCGAGCGCGTCAGCCGCGCCATCGCGGCACTGATCCCGAGCCCGACGGCGAGGGTAGGCAGGTACATCTGCTGAATGTTGCGTATGGGATCATCCCATATGTTCGTGTATCCAACTGGAGGTGCGTAATGCCACCATACGGCAGGCAAAGTCACCAGCAACGTCGCCGTCCAAAACGAGGGGACGCTCAGCCACCCAACCGCGATAAAGCGCAGGGCATAGTCCTGAAACTTGTTCTGCTTCAGCGCTGAGGCCACGCCCATTGGAACCCCCACAAGGAAAGCGAATGAAGCGCCAAGCAAAGCTACCTCAAGGGTGACCGCCATTCGCAGCTGGATGTCTTGCCGGACGTCCCGCTTGTTGAACAACGACTTCCCAAGGTCTCCCGTCAGCACGTTGCCCAGCCACGAGACGTATTGCGTCGTGACTGGCCTGTCGAGGCCGAGGGCGGCGTTAATGTTCCGGCAGGTCTCCTTATCTATGGCTTGCTGCGTCCCACCACTCTGCAGGATGAGCTGGCATACGTC
>CAZNHI010000002.1:0-32100 GCA_964572535.1 uncultured Dehalococcoidia bacterium | reverse complement strand
GTGCTCGCCTCGCTGCGGGCGCCGATCGCCGGGCCGCCGTTGCGCGAGCGCGTGCGTCCGGGGCAGGGCATCGTGATTGTCATCTCAGACATCACGCGTCCGGTGCCCAACCAGCTGCTGCTGGAGCCCATCCTGTCGGAGCTCGCCGCTGCTGGCGTGCCGGACGCCGATATCACGATCGTCAACGGCACGGGTCTGCACCGGGTCAACACGCCGGCAGAGCTGGTCGAAATGCTGGGGCTGGAGATGCCGCAGCGCTATCGAATCGTGCAGCACGTGGCGCGTGACCGCTCGACGCTGGTCGAGGTGGGGCGCAGCAAGGGCGTGCCGGTGGAGTTGTGCCGCGCCTATGTCGAGGCAGACGTGCGCATCGTGGTCGGCTTCGTGGAGCCACACCTGTTCGCGGGCTACTCGGGCGGCGCCAAGGGCGTGATGCCGGGCGTCGCGGGCGCGGACATCGTCATGAGCAACCACGGCGCGCCCAACCTCGCGCACCTGCAAGCCAACTGGTGCGTGACCCAAGGCAACCCGGTGTTCGAGGAGATTAGCAACATTGTCCGGCTCTGCCCGCCCCAGTTCCTGCTCAACGTCACGCTGGACAGCCAACGCAACCTTACGGGTGTCTTCGCGGGCGACCTGGAGGCTGCGCACGCGGCGGCAGTCGAGCAGGCGGCAGAGCAGTACCAGGTGCGCCTCAGCCACCCCTACGACGTCGTGGTGGTGACCAACATGGGCTACCCGCCGGACACGACGCTGTACCAGTCTGTGAAGGGCATGTCGGTGGCCGGGCAGGGCGTGCGCGAAGGCGGCGCGATCCTGCTGGTCGCCGGCTGCGAGGAGGGCATCGGCAGCAGCGACTATGAAGAAGGGCTCAAGGCCGCGGAATCGCCTGCCGCGCTGCTGCGGCGCATCTTGCACACGGAGGAGCCGCGTCACGATCAGTGGCAGATCCAGTGCCAGGCCATGGTGCAGACCCGGGCCCGCGTGCTGCTGCACTCGAAGCTGACCCCGGAGCAGACGCGCGCCGCCCACCTCGAGTACGCCGCCGACGCCTCGCTGGCCGTGCGAGAGCTCGTCGCGGACGCGCAGGCGCGGGGTCGCGAAGGCAGCGTCCTGGTCCTGCCGCACGGTCAGTTCACCGTCCCTGTCATCCGTGAGAGAGCTTGAGCAGCACCCTGGGTTGAACCCCGGGGCATCTGAGGGGTTCGAAGATGCCTCTAACCGTCCGCACCCCGACGCTCGAGATCGCCTACGAGGCGCACGGGTCGCAAGCTGGCGCCCCGGTGATCCTGCTGCACGGCTTCCCGGACGACCCGCACGCCTACGACGGCTGTCTTGCCGGCCTCGTCGAGCTGGGCTGCCGCGTCTACGTGCCGTGGCTGCGGGGCTACGGCGCCACCCGATTCCTCAGCGCTGAGACGCCGCGCTCCGGTCAGCAGGCAGCCCTGGGCGCTGATCTGCGCGACTTCATGGACGCCCTGGGCATCGAGCAGGCAGTGGTCGGCGGTTACGACTGGGGCGGGCGCGCGGCGTGCATCGTCTCGGCGTTGTGGCCGGAGCGACTGCGGGGCCTGGTCACGGTGGGCGGTTACAACCTGCAGGACGTCGCGGCGTCCGCTAACCCGGCGCCCGCGGCGGTTGAGCAGCGGTTCTGGAGCTGCTGACCATCCAGGAGCATCTGCGTTGGCTGAAGATGGAGGTCGTGCTCCGCGACCCGCTCGAAGAAGAACTCGAAGACCTGCGGGAGTGGGTGAAGCAGCGAGCCGGCGTATAGGTCGTTGTGACACGCCGGTTCAGGTATACGTGTAAGAACCGCGCTACAATCGCCCTGACCTCAACCCGCCGCTTCTGCCCGCCCCAGGAGTTCAGCCGAGTTGTCCACACACGAAGCCCTGACCGGGACAGAAATCGTCATGCTCATTGAGGCCCTCGACGCTCTCATACCCTTCCAGGAAGCAACTGCCTACGGCGAGGCACCTGAGGAGCGGGAGCGCTGGGCCGCTTATTGCGAGCTACGCTCCCGTCTAAAGACAGCCATTCACATGAGTTTCTACGACGGTGCCAGCCGATGGCTGGAAAATGAGCTGGGCCGAGAGCGCATTGCGTTGACCGACGAGCTCCATACGCGCCTGGCCGACCTTCTGCGCGACCCAAAGGCAACTCGTCGCCACGTCCGAGAGGGCTTCGTCGCGGCGGTCCAGGAGCTGCGCGAACAGCGACAATCGACGCCTCGGCCTCTCAGCTAGGCCTCTAGGGACCTGACACTATCACGGGATAGTGTCGTCTACAGCAGCACCTGGGACGGCGTAGGTCAAGTTGTGCTTCACCGGCGCGCCCATCGTGGAGACGCCCCAGCCATCGTTGATGAATCCTTGAGGCATTAGCGCAGAGCTTGATGCGCGCTTGATTAGGTACCCCTCATGTTGGAGACACCAATCAGAGAGGGGAAACAAATGGCGACAATTGACAGCACCATCGAAGTCGACGTTCCGGTACAGACCGCTTACAACCAGTGGACGCAATTCGAGGACTTTCCACGATTCATGGAGGGTGTGCGGGAGGTCAGGCAGCTCGACGATCAACGGCTCTTCTGGGCAGCAGACATCGGTGGAGAGACGAAGGAGTGGTACGCACTGATCACCCGCCAGGTTCCGGATGAGGTTCTGGCGTGGGAGAGTGAAGGTGGCGCCCGGAACGACGGCACGATCACCTTCAAGCCTCTGGACGGCGAGCACACCGAAATTGAGATGCACATCAACTATGAGCCGCAAGGCGTGAAGGAAAGCGCCGGCAGCGTGCTCGGCGTTGTTTCGCGACGGGTCGAGGGCGACCTGCACCGCTTCAAGGACTTCATTGAAGGACGCGGCCAGGAAACGGGTGCCTGGCGCGGTGAGATCAAACACGGTGCTGATGAGGGTGAGTCGAGTCAGCTGTATAGGAAGGGCCTCGACAGCGCTCCCGGTTCGGGCGATCTCCCGCAGCGCCTTCGCGACCAGTAACGGCCCGGTGACGGCAGTTCCGGCATGGTGGGTAGAAAAGGGGTCACTTAGACCCCTCTAAGCCTTGGCGCTAACCCATGAGCGCGGCGGTGTCAGCGTGCTAATGAAGACGGTCGTCCCCCTGGAAAGCATGAAAGACCTCGGAGGACCCAGAGTCTGAGATCCCAAGTGACACAGATAGAAAGGGAGAATCGTGGTTAAGAAGGACACAGAACAAGGTCTCGATGAAGCGAGCGACAGGATCGACAAGGCCATGACTCAGGTTGAAGAGAAGGTGTCGAAGCTCGCCGAGGGTGCTCCAAAGAAGGTCGAGGTCTTGCAGGAGAAGGCGGCCAACGGCATGCGGAACGTCGCCGATGCGGTGAAGGAACGTGCGGCCGAACCTCAGGAAGTGCTGCGCAGGGCAGGCAAGGATACGGCCGGCTATCTTGAGGGGCCCTCGGCATCTCGGTTCTGGGTAAAGGTCAGGAACTTTGCTCGAAAACACCCTGGACCCGCGATCGCGTGCGCTCTCCTTGCCGGTTTAGCTCTCAGAAGGATGCTTCGATCGGGCTAGAGGGTATCAACCGATGACAGTGTTCTCCCAGCCCCTCACAAGGCCCAGCTGAAAGGCAATGTACTTGCCTGAGACAGATGGAGATTGAGACAGGATAAATCCTTAATGAATGACCACCGCCAGAAGCGCAAGTCCCGGGCCGACAAAACACCCGAATCCAACGGAGTCCCTCCAGAGGTAGCGAAGGCACGCGTCCCTGCAAATTCGGACGACTACCTAACGAGCGACCAGGGCGTTCGCATCAGTAACACAGACAGCTCGCTCCGGGCCGGCATCCGTGGACCGACGATCTTGGATGACTTCCACATGCGTGAGAAGATCACCCACTTCGATCACGAACGTATCCCGGAACGCGTCGTCCACGCTCGTGGCTCCGGGGCCCACGGTTTCTTTCAGGCGTACGATGACTCGCTGGCGCCCTACACGAAGGCCCGCTTCCTCACTGATCCTTCGCGGCGGACGCCGGTCTTTGTACGATTCTCGACGGTGTCGGGCTCGCGTGGTTCGACCGATACAGCGAGGGATGTGCGCGGGTTCGCGACCAAGTTTTACACCGAAGAGGGCAACTTCGACCTCGTCGGCAATAACATGCCGATTTTCTTCATTCAGGACGCGATCAAGTTTCCCGACCTGATCCATGCCGTAAAGCCGGAGCCCAAGAGCGAAATGCCCCAGGCTGCATCGGCGCACGACACGTTCTGGGACTTTGCCTCTCTAACCCCAGAGTCGACCCACATGTTGCTCTGGTTACTCTCCGACCGCGCTTTACCGCGAAGCTTCCGCATGATGGACGGCTTCGGCGTGCATACCTTTCGGCTGATTAGCGCCGAAGGCAAGTCCACGTTCGTCAAATTCCACTGGCGGCCCGTTCTGGGCACGCACTCCCTCATTTGGGAGGAATGCCAGCAGATTTCCGGTAAGGACCCCGACTTCCACCGTCGCGACCTCTTCGACAACATCGAAGCCGGCAACTTCCCTGAGTGGGAGTTCGCGGTACAGCTAATCCCCGAAGAAGACGAGTTCAAATACGACTTTGATCTGCTCGACCCGACAAAGATCGTGCCGGAAGAGCTCGTACCTTTGCAGCGCGTTGGCCGCATGGTTCTCAACCGCAACCCGGATAACTTCTTCGCCGAGACTGAACAGGTCGCATTCCACATCGCGAACGTTGTCCCGGGCATCGACTTCACGAACGACCCGCTACTACAAGGGCGACTGTTCTCTTATCTGGACACGCAGCTCTCGCGGTTGGGCGGACCAAACTTTACCCATATTCCAATCAATTCTCCCCTGGCGCAGCCAAAGACTAACCACCGGGACGGCATCCACCAGATGTATATCCATGACGGTCCGGCTTCTTACTCTCCGAACTCATTCGCAAATGGAGCAGCCGGCCCGGCGCCGCTGCCGGAGCCGGGCTATCCCAACTCGATAGTGGGGAACCCGAAGCCAGCCTCGGCTGAGGAGGGCGGCTACGTTCATTACGAGGAGCCGATCGAGGGTACAAAGGTGCGCGAGCGAAGCCCCAGCTTCCTCGACCACTTCAGCCAGGCGGCGATGTTCTGGCGCGGCCAGACGGAGGCGGAAAAGCAGCATATTGTAGAAGCAGGCCAATTCGAACTCGGTATGTGCCAGTTCATGCCGGTGCGTGAGCGCGTCATAGCCAACTTCAACCGCGTGGACCACGACCTGGCAGCGCGTATTGCTGCCGGCGTCGGCGTCGATCCGCCACCAGCCGGTAAGGCAGTCGAGCCCGCCTATGAGGCACCCGAGGTTAGCGTAGAGCGCACCGCTCACGACCAGATCAAGACGCGTCAGGTGGCCGCCGTTTTGGCGGATGGGTTCGACGCGGCTCAGGTCAATGCCCTCAAGGCTCGCCTGACCGCCCAAGGTGCGCTCCTCAAGGTTGTATCGCCGACTCTGAACCAGGTAAAAGGCTCCGACGGAACAGCTGTGACGCCGGATAAGAGCTACCGCACCGGCGCGAGCGTACTGTTCGACGCCGTGTACGTGCCGGGCGGCTCCCACATTGAAGCGTTGAAGACCCATGGCAACGCTCTGCATTTCATCAATGAGGCCTTCCGTCATTGCAAGCCCATCGGCGCCACCGGCAACGGAGTCGAGCTTTTCGCCATGGCCGATCTGGCCAATATTCAGCTATCGGACGGCGGGTTGGTCAGTGACCAGGGAGTGGTTACATCGATGGGACCTGCCAGCGGCGGGCGCCGGGGCACAAGCAACAGCGGCTTCGCCGACGCCTTTATTGAAGCCATGAAGGCGCACAGGTTCGTCGCGGGCCGCCTCAAGGACGCGGTCCCGGCATAGGGAAACGACGGTTTGACCACACTTCGCACGTCCGCCGGCCACGTATTGAGCGATGAGCGCTGGCTCGACGTGCACTTTACCGCCTGTGCGCCCGAGTACGAGGCCTTCGTCCGCGCGGTCGACTTCGAGCCTGGCTCCTTTATCGTTGACCTCGGCAGCGGCGCTGGGAGCTTCGAGCCCTGGCTGCTCGAAGCGATCGGCGCGGGGCGCATCGTCTGCGTCGACATTGCCGTCGAGAATTGCAGGCTTTCGCTCCAGCGCTTGCCGAGCCGCGGCGGGGCTGCCCTGCAGGCTGGATTAACAGCGCTTCCATTCAGCACCGCGACCTTCGACGGCGCTTGGTGCGCCAATACGCTCCAGTACCTGGACGACACGGAAGCCTTGGAGGCGTTGGCCGACCTGAGGCGCATTGTTAGGCCGGGAGGGATTGTCGCGGTCAAGGATGTGGACATGACCGCCTTCAAGGTTGCGCCCGCGAGTCCCTTCTTAGCGTCGCATCTAGCGGAGGCCTGCCTTCTGGCTTCAGACTCGCGACCAGAGTCCAGCGGCTCGCTCCGAGGGCGCGAACTAAGACTGCTCATGCTCGCAGCCGGCTTTCAGGAAGTACGCCAGCAGGCGGTCCTCATCGAGAGATGGGCGCCACTAGCGCCGGCCGAAGCGGATCTCTGGTCCGGCTGGCTCACCTACCTTGCAGGTCTCGCGGCCGGCCTGGACCTGCCTATCGCGGACCAACTCGAATGGCAGCAGATAGCGCGTGACGGCGGCCGCCCCTTCGTCAACAGGCCCGACTTCTACGGCTGTGAAGCGCAGGTGCTCGCCGTGGGCAGGGTTCCGTCATGAAGCTCGACTGCTCGTATATCCTGCCGATACGACGCAACCGGACCGGCGATGTGGAGGAGCTGGCGGCCTATTTGCGCTGGCTGAACGGCGAAGTTGAATTGATCGTTGTGGACGGGTCTCCTGAGACAGTCTTTTCGTATCACGAGTCTGCCTGGCCAGGCATACATCACGTGGCACCCGACGAGAGACATCGCTGCGCCAACGGTAAGGTAGCCGGTGTATTAACCGGCTTTGACCTCGCGACACGTGACCGTGTTGTCATCGCCGACGACGATGTCCGTTACAACATCGCTGGGCTCGCCGAGGTGGTTGGGCTGCTGGATGACGCCGAAATCGTAAGGCCGCAGAACTACTTCGATCCGTTACCGTGGCACGCCCGCTGGGACACTGCCCGCAGCCTGCTTAACCGGATCGGCGGTGGCGACTGGCCAGGCACTCTGGCCGTGCGCCGTTCTGCACTGGGACCGTCCCACATCTATAACGGCGATAGCCTATTTGAGAACCTTGAGCTTGTACGCACAGTCTCTGCCCTCGGCGGCCGCGAAATCGTGGCCTCGGGCATATTCGTGCGGCGGTTGCCGCCGAGCAAATCACAGTTCTTCTCTCAGCGTATACGTCAGGCATATGACGAGTTTGCGCGACCCGCGAGGTTGGTTTGGCAGTTGGCGCTATTGCCATCAACCGTATTCATCGCCCAGAAGTCACCCCATCTGTTGCTTATCGCGGCCGGGAGCGCCGTCGTGTTGGCCGAGGCTGGCCGGCGTAAGGACGGAGCGACGAGCGTATTTCCTTTTTCGGCCTCGCTGTTCGCGCCCGTTTGGCTGCTCGAGCGCGCCGTATGCAGCTGGCTCGCCCTGTTCTCACGCCTGGTTCAAGGTGGCGTGCGCTATCGCGGCCAGCTCTTACGACGGGCGGCGACGCCGGAAGCCGAACTCCGCCGACAGTCGGGGGCAGCAGTATGAGAGCCAAGGTCAAGAACCCCTTCGCTACGGACGAAGCGCGTGCTCAGAGCAACTACGGACGCTGGGACGGGGAGCAGCTCATCATCGAGGCGAGCGGCGCGCATAACAGGATGACGGCGGACGTTCATTCCGCGCTGCGCGCCATGCTTCACGACCCCGAATTCCCCTGCGTCGGCGCCAAGTCCGTGGTCAACCAGTCTAGCTACCGCTTTAGCCTCTACGACCAGATCGCCTCTGAGGGTGCAACGGCTGGGCTGGCATACGACCTCTATCATTTCGGTGAGGAGCGGCCCCATATCGAGGCTGATTTCACGAGCTTTATCGCCAGCTTCATGGGGCCGAAGGTGAGATCGATGAAGACCTTCGAAACCCTGCTCTGGCGCCAGTTGCAAGCCCTGCACGAGCTAGACCGCCGGCACTTCGACTGGAACCCGCAGGTCTCATCGGATCCCGAGAGTGAGGGCTTCTCATTTAGCTTTGCCGGTGGAGCCTACTTCGTCGTGGGCCTCTCACCCGCCAGCAGTCGCTGGGCACGGCGGTTCGCATGGCCCACCCTGGTCTTCAACGATCACTTTCAATTCGAGCGCCTGCGCGAGGAGCACCGGTTCAACGGCATCCGCGACACGATCCGCGAGCGGGATAGCCATCTCCACGGCTCAGCCAGCCCCATGCTGGACGACTACGGCGCCCATAGTGAGGCGCGGCAATACTCGGGCCGTAACGTGGGCGATGATTGGCGTTGCCCTGTCCACTTCGACTGAGGAGGCCGCGGATGCTGGTTACCGAGAACCGGATTGAACCTCAGACGGGCAGTGCGTTTCGTCTGGAGGCAGGTTGCACATTGCGGCTCACTGACCTGATGGGTGAGCAAGTATCCGACCTGATCGCGTTTACGCTCGATGGCGAAGAGTGGCTTTCCTCGGGTCGGTCTATCGACTATAACGGCACAGTGGCGTTCACGGCCGGCCACGTCCTTTACTCCAATCGCAGCAATCCCATGCTCACCATCGTGGCTGACACTGTGGCGCGGCATGATTTCCTCTTCGCACCTTGCAGCCCGGAGATGTTCGAGCGCCTCTACGGTTTTGATAAGAGGCATCCGAGTTGCTTCGGTAACCTATCGCGAGCACTCGCCGACTTCGGAATTGGCCCGGACCGCATTCCTACTACATTCAACGCCTTTATGAACGTCGAGCTAGCACCCGATGGTAAGGCAAGGGTTCTGCCTCCGACCTCTCGGGCCGGCGACTACATCGAGTTCCGCGCGGAGGTGGACCTCATCGTCGGCGTGACAGCCTGCTCGGCCGAGCAATCCAATAACTGGAGCTTCAAGCCAATCGGCTATCACATTTCTCGATAATCAGGAGGCAATCCTGGCAAAGGCGACAGGGCAGAACTACCAGACCGTTATGACGGTGGATTGCGACCTGAAAAACTCTTGTTGATCACCAGCACGCACTATGAGGACATAACGTTCATGGGAGGCGAGCGCCGCGCCGCCAGCGTCAGACGTGATCCCGAGATGAAAAGCTGCCGATAAAGTAGGAGAGGCGACGGCGTAGATGCGAGAAAATTCCTGGGCAACTGGCATTGACTTAGAGTCGTTCGTTGGCCAGATGACCGACTCCATCATGATCTCCGATCCCGGCGGTCGAATCGTCATGGTGAACGATGCGTTCGAGCGCTTGACCGGTTACAGCGCGAAGGAGGCCATTGGCCAAACGCGGGAGTTGCTGAGCTCTGGCGTCCACCCTCAAGAGGTCTTTACGGAAATGGAGGATACCCTGAGGGCTGGCCAACCGTTCCGGTTCATTCTTACGAACCGGCGCAAGAACGGCGAATTCTACCAAGAGGGGACCGTAGTCTCCCCCATGTGCGATACCGGCGGAGCGCTCGTCTTCTCGGTTAGCCTGAGTCGCGCCATCATCCAAACCCGCACCACCTACGATAACTTCACGTTGCTGGCAGAGGCCTCACCCGTCGCGGTTTTTCTACTGCGTGACGAGAAGATCTGCTTTGCCAATGAACAGTTTGCTCGTGACACCGGGTATTCGCGTGGAGAACTCATCGGCAAGAGCTGGAAGAGGTTGGTCGCGTCAGAGGATTGGGCCTCAGTGCGTCGTTATGCGCGCTCGATGCTCAAGGGCGCCGACCAGACGACGCATGAGCACCGGATACGTACCAAGAACCGGTCCCTCCGCTGGGTTCTCGAAAGCATTAGACCGGTCCATATCTCGGGTTTTGGCGAAGCTGGTTATCAGCAAGGTCGCCAGCCATTTGTAAGTGCCACGTTCGTCGACATCACCGCCCAGAAGGAAACCGAGCGGGACCTCGCTCAAGCTCTTGCTCTCTACACTGCCACCGCCGAGTCTACGACAGACGGAATCATCATCATTGGTACGGACCGCAGAATACTTGGGCATAATCAGCGATTCATCGAGATGTGGGGGCTGGAGAACATCGAACAAGGCGCCAACGCAGAAGCTCTTTACGTCACTGCCCTCTCTCGATTGAAGGACCCGGAGGGTTACCAGCAGCGTTGGGCTCAGGCTCATGCTGATCCATCCGTCGAAGCGAGCGACGTGGTCGAGCTGCTCGATGGACGCACTTTCGAGGTGTACTCGAAGCCTTTAGTCACCGGGGGCACGCCCACAGGGCGAGTCTGGAGCTGGCGCGACGTTTCCGCTCAACGCGAGCTCGCAGAGCAGCTCAGACACCAGGCATTCCATGATTCGCTTACGGGTCTTTCCAACCGGGCGCACTTCATGGATCGACTTGAACACGCTATTGCCCGGGGCCGTCGCTCCAGAGCCTCAGTCTTCGTTCTCTTCCTTGACCTCGACGACTTCAAATCCGTCAATGACAGATTCGGGCATCTCACCGGCGACCGAGCCCTGGCCGTCATCGCACGAAGGATTGCTGAATCTCTACGAACTGAGGATAGCGTCGCCCGGCTTGGAGGCGACGAGTTTTCCGTGTTGCTTGAAAGCCTCAACGGGTTGGATGAAGCCGTCAAGGTAGCTGAGCGGATTCTGGCCGCTATCCGCGTACCCGTCTTCCTGGAGGATCGAGAAATCGTCCTGGAGGCCAGTGTGGGGGTTGTGGAGGGGACTCGTGATTCAGTTGCGGATGTCCTCATAGGCAACGCCGACGTCGCGATGTACGCAGCAAAGGCCCAGGGCAAGGGTCGAGTACATGTCTATGAAAAGGGGATGCACAGGCACGTCGCGGAAAGGCAGATTCTGATCGCCGACCTCAGACATGCGCTCGCTCGCAATGAACTCGTTGTGCATTACCAGCCCGGTATTGAACTCAAGACCGGACGGATGGTCGCGGCCGAGGCCCTGGTGCGCTGGAATCACCCAAGCAAGGGGCTCTTGTCGCCGGACCAATTCATTCACCTAGCCGAGGAAACCGGCATGATTGGCACGATCGGTGAATTCGTAATGGCCGAAGCCTGCCGGGTGATGGCGGACTGGCAGAGTCGTTTCCCGGATTCCTTTCTAATAATGGGAGTTAACGTATCGGCACGTCAGCTCAATGACAACGATTTCGGCGCCAGCATCAAGTTGGCATTCGAACGCGAAGCGGTCGACCCTCATCGAATGCTCCTCGAAATCACGGAAAGCGCGGTCATTGAGGACCCCGACCGCGGAGTAAAGGCGCTGCATGAATTGAAGAAGCTCGGCGTTAGTCTGGCGCTCGACGATTTCGGAACCGGATACTCATCGCTTAGCTATCTCAAGGACCTCCCAATCGACGTTCTGAAAATCGATAGAACGTTCATCGACAACATTGCTTCCTCACCCAAGGAATCCCTACTAACTGGGGCCACTGTGGCGCTGGGCCACCAGCTCGGATTGCGGATCGTGGCTGAGGGCATCGAGCGGCCAGAACAACTCGAAAAGTTGATCGAGCTTCAGTGTGAGTTCGGACAGGGCTTCCTCTTCAGCCCACCCTTGTCCCGCGAAGGGCTCGACGAGTTTGTTGGCAAGCGCCAGCACTACCTGGGGATAAGGGCGGCCTGACCTGCACGCCTTCGATGTTCTTCGTTTCGTAGATTCCCCGCCGTCGCATCCATAGACGCTGCGGATCATCGCTGAAGCTGACCAAATCGTTGGAATACAGTTCCCTTTAGGCGGCGCTCGAACATCACCACTATGACGGCATCGTGCGCGTCCGGGAGAAGCCTCTGCAAGCACGATGTCCAGCGGAGGGGAGCTGTCGAGCGCTTAGGCGTACTTTTATGGCCGAACTAGCTCCGCGCCTTAAGTTAGTAAGACGCAACCGTGACGTGCTAGAGTCGGCAGCGCGACGTTTTCGCTGACATAGCTTCCAGGGCGAGTGACATTTGCGTGACTGAATTGATCGTCGTGGACCCTGATCCGCATCCGGATAACAGGGTCGCAATCAACAAAAAACTGGCATACTCGCGAGTTCATGTGGACCGTTTCCATTTCGCGAGCCGAGCGCACCGGGCCCGACCATGAACCCGATGCCCCCGGCGTTTCCAGCTTGCCGGCGATCCGGAGTCCTCCTCGGGTGCGACGTGGACCTACAGGGCGACGACTGACGGAGTCGCGTATGACCTGCGGGGAATCTTGCTGAAACCGCGCGGCCAAGGGCCGTTTCCGGCCGTCATCTTAAGTCACGGTGGCATGCAAAACGCCCTCGCCATGCTTCCCGCAGGGAGGGAAATGGTGACCTGGGGGCTGGTCGGCATCGCGACCAACTATACGCACGCCACCGACACCGGCGGGCCGATCGGATCGCCGGGTACGGACGGCGAACGCGGCGCCACCCAGTCGAACATACTGCGTGCGCGTAAGGTGCGGGAAATTCTCTCAAGCCTGGGCTATGTCGACATGAACCGTGTGGCCGCCCACGGTCCGTCCGCCTTTCGTGTCGCCTCCCATGCGGCCGCGGGAGTGCAGGGATCCTGCTAGCGGGTCGCCCCCAAGCGCACCGTCCCCGAGCCTGTACGTCGCCACTATCGCTGTTGTGACGAACCCGCCGTTGCTGATACTGGCTGCCGGAGTTCGTACTCCATACAACATGCACCACGGCGACCCTGATGAAACCAACCCCCTCAGCTCCGACCAGCGACTGGCATCGATCCTCGACGCCAACGGCGTTCCGTACGAGCTGTGGGTCTATCCGGGCGCAGGACACGTGGGCTTCGTCCAGACCCCGGCCTTCTACATACGCATTCGCGCCTGGTATGCGAGATTCGGCTTGATCCCAGGGTAATGACGTAGCCTACTCTTAGTGAGGGGTCACTGAGGAGGGCATTGCCCAGAAGCCAAGTGCCAAAACTGTGGGCGATAAAGTCCGGTCCCACATCCGTTAACGGTGGTTACAGGCCTCTGATGCGCGCCTGATTCCACGTCGGACACTTCAACGCCCATTAACTCGGGCCTGAATCCCACCATGGCTTGAGCACGCCGACCGAGGGTCCGACTCGAAGCTCAGAGCTTGGTCTACGCACACAAATGTGACGACTCGGGAAGAGACCAGGTCAAAGCATGTTTCGGAGCTGGAGTACCAGAGAAAAGCCCTCGCAGCCGGCGTCTGCCGGAAAACATAGAGCTGAGGCGCTACGAGCGTGAATTCAGCAGGATCAAGCGCCGTTCGGTTGCATTTGGCTACGTCCAGTGTCGGCTCCGAGGATGCGACGGGTATGCAGTTGCTCTGGAACCAGAGTCCCTCCAGTGGTGACCGAAGGTCTGACCGGCCGATCTCAGCGCAGCTCGTACGGTTCGCAAGCCCTGGAGATGCAGTCAAGGGCTCGGCAGCTGCAGGTGGAGGAGAGCTTTGGGCGCGGAGCCATTCATTTGAAGTCGCGATTACGGCCAGCGCCGCCACGGCCATGACGATGCACGCGAACGCACCACACCACACCAGATAAGCGTCTCGCGGAGCACGGGCTTCCGTCATACCAGGTGCCTTCCAGCGCTGAAGAACCTTGCCTGGGAGGCACGAACTCTCAAATTCGGAGGCCTCCCCCGAGAAAGATCCGCCGACGAACAGCAGTCCCTCGGCACTCAACTTCGTCACTCATTACAGGCGACCGAGACGCAGCCCGCTGCCAAGCCGCGCGTGGCGCAAGGCTTTCCTAACCGCCGCGACGCGAAAAACCAAATCCGCCGAAGACTACGGCGAGCACTAAGACGATGATGACAAGTGTGAGTAGATCCATGAAATCCTCCTTCTTGTTTACGCTACTGGCCCAAGCATCACCAAGACGTGACACAGCTTGGAAGCGGCGGGCGACCTGCCGGGCGATCCGGGATGCTACGACACCTTTTTCTTGAATTCCTTCGCCTTAGTCTTTACCCCGCCAACAGCCTTCTGAACCTTCCCTTCGACGTTCTGACTCCTGCCTTCGGCCTGCATCCGCCTATCTCCCGTCATCTCGCCGAGCTTCTCTTTGCCCGCACCGATTACTTCCTTGCCCTTGCCCTTTATCTTGTCGCTGGCCATTTCTCTACCTCCTACAACCACGGTAATCACTGCCTAGTAAAGTTGGCATTCGGGCTCTATGCGGTAGCCGTTACAAAGAACTCAAGAGTCCTGGTTAAGATCACCTACTTCGGCAGTCATCTTGAACCGCGCTGCGTCACCTTCGGCGTTACGCGGTTTAGCCTTTCTTAACAAGTTTGAGCTGACGATTCGGGCTGTTATCCCCGTCAATTGCCACCGTAAGAATTGCCTCTACCCACCGAGGCGTGAGGTTGTTGAGCTGGTTGTTGCTCTCTTGATGCGCGCCACTGAATGCGCCCTTGCCAAAGAAGGATCGTGCCATCGAGAGGATGTTGGCCGCCAATGCGTTAACGGCAAGAGTCTCGAGCGATAGGTGGAAGTGTGGGGCGACAGGGAACCGGGGCTGAGGAACTTGACCATGGGCAGCGTAAAGATTCCCAGGAGGAACTGCTGTGCGGAGGCAGTGATGCTGAGCGGGGCCATTTCGTGTTCTGTATGACGCCAACGAAAGATGACCTGGACCGTATCGATGTCTGGTCGAGACACGCCCGGCCGCGCGATGGCTACCGACACGCCCAGAAGCGAAATCACAAGCAGCGCCACCAGCGGCAAGATCAGGACGCTGGTAACTGTCCAGCCTTCATGGAACCCGCCAGCTAGCATCAAGCAGACGCCTGGCGAAGCTCTTGCACCCCCGCCCCAGTGAGGAATCAGCATCGCCGTCGCCGCCAGCCTGACGTTTGCGGCGGCTGGTTTCGAGTTGGGCTGCTGGCAAGTGCCAGATATTAGGGGCGAGGATGCGGTTCCATCAGACCGAAGAGGCCGACGAACTGCCAGCCCGACCATCCTGTCTTGCCGAGGGCTGAGACCGTGACCAGAACGCCAACGAGATTAACAAACGTAAGTACGAATACGAGGGCCAGGCCGCGGAAGGCACGGTTCGAACCCTTGGTTCCTTTGGGGGTTCAGGCCTCTAGGTCAGTCATACCGCGGGACCTGGTGGACAGCAGTACTGAGAGCTTCCTGGTCAGGTCGTTTGGATCAAATGGCTTGAACAGGACGTCATCCACCGGCAGGTGGAGCTCTTGACGTGTCGCAGTGCAGAGGAGGATGGGGCCTTGAAACCCGAGCGCCCTGGCATTGTGGACAAAGCTCGTGACGGCGAGGCCCGGCATGCGGTAATCCATAACAATCGCGTCGGGCAGGTCTTTGGAGAGTAACGTCAGGGCCTCGTCGCGAGTCTTCGCCACAGCCAAAGCGTATCCCTCAGGTTCAAGGATCAGCCTCATAAACCGGGAGGTCGGTACGTCATCGTCGACGAGTATTACCCGCTTTTCGTCCAAGCTGAGGCCTCGGTTCAACGTGTCTGGGGATTGAGGATGCGGGCCACTTCTGGTCCATGTTCACCAAGGAGCCTCCGAATCTCATCCAGCAGCCTGTCCGGATCGAACGGCTTCGCCACGGCTCCGTCGGCCCCCAGCTGGGCGCAGGCAGCTTCGGCCCCATAGGCGGAGAGGACAACCACGGGCGTATCCAGGCCGAGAGAGCGCATCTCGCGATAGAAAGTTCTTCCATCCATTCGGGGCATCTGGAGATCGAGAACTATGAGATCGAAGGTGGCCTTGTCGACCTTTTCGAGTGCTTCCAAGCCGTCTCTAGCGGTCTCCACGCTGAAATCCTCGAGAACCAGCGAAAGTCTCACCGAGCGAAGTAAGTTTGGATCATCATCGACCACAAGAATGTGAGCTTCAGGCATCTAATTGCATCAACACAAACGAGAAGGTTGAACCTCCGCCAGGCCGTCTGCGTGCACTAATGCGGCCACCATGGACCTCGACTATTCGCCTGCAGACTGCAAGGCCGAGGCCCATTCCTGTTGCACACTCCGCGGCAGAAGCAGCTCGATAGAATGGTGCGAACAACTCCTCAAGATCCGAGTCATCGATGCCTATCCCACGATCGAGGACGCTGAACTCCACGTGACCATCTGCGTTTCTACTTACCTTGACCTCAATTGAAGTCTCAGGTGAGCTGTACTTCCCGGCGTTGCTGAGAAGGTTGTCAATAACCATCTCCAGCAACTCTTGCTGCCCTTGGACGCGGGCGCCGTCTACTCCGTTTACAACATCAACCGTTCGTCCAGGGTTGCGGTGCCGGAACGCGGCGACCGGCCCACACAATACTTCCTCGATGTCCAATGGCTCGAACTCGAGTCCTCTCGATGCCTCCAATCGAGTCAACAACAGAAGATTCTCAACTACACGCTGTAGTCGCTCAGCCTCGGAAGCGATGTCTTGGAGTGCTTGCAGGCGGTCCGCCTCGGCGACTTGCGCCCCCCGCCTTGAGAGGATCAGAGCGTTAGCTAGCACTGTAGAAATGGGTGTCCTCAATTCATGAGACACCAGACTGAGGAACTGATCTTTCAGGGCACCAGCCGCCCTCATCTCCTCCTCGGCCTGCTTCCGCTCCGTGATGTCCCGGGCAATTTTCGAAGCTCCGATGACCCTGCCTCGATCGTCTCTTAGTGGAGAAACGGAGAGCGAAATTGGGACGGCTGTACCCTCCTTCCGGCGCCTGATGGTCTCGAAGTGCTCGACGCGCTCACCTTGCCGGAGTCGTCTTAGTACTTCGTCCTCCTCGTGCTGGTGCTCCGGAGGAATGATCAGCCGGATCGATTGGCCAATAGCCTCCTCCGCGGAGTAGCCGAAGAGCCGGCTGGCACCAGGGTTCCAGGACTGGATGATTCCGTTTAGATCCTTGCTGACGATCGCGTCGTCCGAGGACTCGACAATCGCGCTCAACCGGTATACAGCTTCGTCTGCGAGCTTCTTATCTGTGATGTCGCGCGTAAAGCAGCGCGTGTGCACGAACTCACCGTTACGCCACAAGACGCTGGAATCGATCAGCACGTCTCGTATTGACCCGTCCTGGCACCGCAGCCTCGCCTCATATTCGCGAAGTACTTCGCCACTGCCCAGGCGATCCAGCATCTCGACGGGCGGCTCTACTTGGAACTCGCTAACGTGATGGCCCAAATACTGAGATTCGTCGTAGCCCAGCAAGTTGAGCTCTGCCCGGTTGGCCCGGATGATTCGCCCTGCACGGTCGACCCAATGGAGGGGCATAGGGGAATTGTCGAAGAAGTCGCGAAACTCCTCTTCACTCTTCTGCAGCGCGACCTCGGCTTCCTTGCGCGGCGTGACATCTTGAAATACGTTCACGGCGCCAACCATCCTGCCGGAGGAATCACGGAGCGGCGTCGGAGTCGGCTCAATCCAGATGCGGGTCCCATCTGGCCGTTCGACGAGGGCTTCGACGCCGCGTACGGGCCGGCCCTCTTTCAGGGCTATGGCCATGGGCGTTTCTTCCGGGGGTAGCAAGGAGCCATCAGGCCGCAGCATGCGCCATGCGCCGGACCACATCTCCTTGCCAATCTCCGGCCGCCGTCCCCAGAGTTCAGCGGCAATCTCGTTGTACATGGTGACGCGGCCGGCTGCGTCGGTCGTATAAACGGCGACTCCCATTCCGGAAATGAGCTCCCGGAGGCGCTGCTCGTCCTCTAGAACATCCAGTTCCGCCTGCTTTCGCTCGGTAATGTCGACAAGCACATTGACAGCGCCTACGAGCCTCCCAAAGGAATCCTGAAGCGGTGTGGGGTAGGGCATGAACCATACTCTGGAGCCGTCCGGCCGCTCGGCGATTGCTTCCTCGCCCCGGACGGCAACGTTCTCTTTGAGCGCTCTCGCCATAGGGCATTCTGCGTGCGGGAGTACGGTTCCATCCGGGCGGAGGATGCGCCAGGATCCGCACCACATGTCAACGCCGACCTCGGGGCGTCGTCCCCAAAGCTCAGCCGCAGCCTCGTTGTAAAAGGTGATGACGCCCTCGGCATCGGTCGTGTAAACAGCGACGCCCAATGCCGCGAGAATGCGATGCGTCACATCGCTCTCTAAGAGCAGTCCCTCAAGAGACGGAGCTCCGGGCTTCACTTCCTGCATGTCGTTATCAAGTTAGCACCCACAGGTGGAAACGCTAGGACAGCGGGATTACAAAAAGCTTGCGACTCGTTTTGAGGGTCGCCTGGGGAGGTACGGTGGGCGCCCTCAGACTTACCTCTTGACCAACGCCAGCCAAGATATTCGCGACAGAGCGTCAAGTGCGACGATCTAGCCCGAGGCTAAGTCCACATGCTCTCTCAGGACCGCAGGCGGCACGAATCGCACCAGCAACGAATAGGCTGTCGATGCCACGAACGCGTCGTCGAGCTTCCCCACTACCGGCACGAAATCCGGTATCACATCGATCGGTGATGCCAGGTAGAGCGCGGGTAGGAGCAAGAGGGGCCGCACGTAAATCGGTACCCTCTCGTCCCTCGCCAGGCTCCAGGTCAGCTTTAGGCGCCTGCTAAAGTTCAACTTCTCGATCTCGTCGATCACTGGCGCTCGCGAAGAACGCTGACGGCGCACAATCATCCAGATGACCGGGATGGCGAGGAATCGCAGCAGTAACGGCACTGTTGTCTCCTAGGCGCGGACTCGATCGCCCAGCACCAGCCGGTAAACGAACAGGATCAGCACTGCGCCAGCGACGGCCAACGCAATCGTGCCGACATCCAAGTCGTCCACGCCGTTGCTGATGTTCAACGCGACGGCCAAGTAGCCTCCCACGATGGCGCCACCGATCCCCAAGAGAGTGGTAATGATGATGCCGCCTGGGTCTCTCCCTGGCAACAGGAACTTTGCTAGCACCCCGGCAACGAGGCCGACCAGAATCCAAGCCAGAATACTCATTTTACGTTTCCTCCTTGCCAGCCACTCCGTCGTTAAAGGTGATCGTGCGTGTTGATTTCGCGAGTTTCGCGGGTCGCAAACGGCGCGAAGCTTGCCAGGAACAACATCGAGAACGCCAGCCCTACGATGCCCACTACAAACAAGATGATGCCGATTGTCTGCACTTCGATGCCTGAAACCTGGGCGTTCACACCAAACGCGATGACCGCGCCGGCTGCCAACAATAAGAGACTCAATCCTGTAGCCATCTTCGTCCTCCTTGTCGGGAACTAACCGACATGCGAACTGTAGGCGGCCCCTAGTAAAGGGCATGCGAGTGGCGGCAGCGATCGCGATTACAAAGTAGTAAATAGCGCTGCTTCAACCTTTGACCGCTCTCGGCTGGCAGCTCAAGCCTTCAAGCCGAGCTCCTATCTCCTAGCTAGAGAAGTAGACGCATTTTGCAAGATCGCTCACGGGTGTCTTAGCTCTCCGTGCTATGCCCCTAAGTCATATTGAGATTCCGAGATGGAGACTAGTCAGAACAAGGAGAATCCAAATGAACACGAAGCAGGTCAACGAGCTGTTGTATCAAGCATTGGAGACAGAAATCGGCGGTCAAGACATCTACAAGGCCGCAATCAAATGCGCACAGGATCCGAATTTGCAAGAGGAATGGACAAAGTACCTCGAACAAACGGAACACCACGAGCAGGTTCTTCGAGACTGCTTTGCCGAGCTTTCACTTGACGCGTCTATCGAGACTCCCGGCCGTCGCATAGTTCGCCACATCGGAGAGTCGCTGATCGCTGCCATGGCGATAGGGCGAAGCGCAAATGCCGGAGCCGCGGAAATCTTCGCTGCTGAGTGCGTGGTGCTGGCGGAAACCAAGGACCACCAGAACTGGACATTACTGCAACAAGTGGCCAATGCCGCCTCAGGCAAAACTGCAACGGCGATAAAGCGAGCTGTCGAAGAGGTCGAGGACGAGGAGGACGAACACCTCTACCACACCATGGGCTGGGCCAGAGAACTCTGGATCGATTCCCTGGGTATGCCTGCGGTGCTTCCACCACCTGAGGAAGAAAAGAGTGTCAAGACGGCGATTGGCGCCGCGAGGGCTGCGCAAGCTCGCAAAGACCTTCTTTAGTGCCGAGGTAGCCTCAAACCGACGCAGGTGACAACGTGATCAACGGAAACCAGGAAACAGGAGCACACTCGACGGTCCGAGAGATGGTCGATTTGGAGCAACGCGACAATATCCGCATGACCCTCGGCGACAACTTGGCGAAGGCAATCACCGGTGCAGCCGGCAGCATGCTGTACGTCTGGCTGCATGTTGCGTGGTTCTCCGCGTGGGTCGTTGTCAATCTTCCGGGTGTGTGGGGATTCGACCCGTATCCGTTCACTTTTCTGACGATGATCGTCTCATTGGAGGCGATCTTTCTCGCGACCTTCGTGCTGATCAGTGAGAATCGCCAGGCCGGCCTTGCAGATAAGCGCGCAAAGCTCGACCTGCAGGTCAATCTCATCGCTGAAAGTGAAGTCACCAAGCTAATAGTCATGCTGACTGAGATTCGCGATCACCTGGCCCTGCCCGGAAGCGATGATGCCGAAATCGCCAAGATGCAGGAGCCAACAGAAATCCGCAAGTTGGCCAGCGATATGGAATCGCTGGAAAAGGAAGCGGAAGAGACAAAGCCAAAGCGCGACCCGGTTTGAGGCTTATACAGCTGCTACCATGCCGCCTGCATCAGGCACGGGTTCATCGGCTTGAAGCAGATAGCCGACACCCGGCATGGTCTTGATCAGCGTGCGGTTGGCAGTCTCCTCCCCGAGCTTGTGACGGATCCGCGAGATCCAAACGCGGAGGTACTGGACGTCGGTGGAATATTCCACGCCCCAGACACGGGTCAACAACTCTGCGTTGACGATGACGCGGCCGGCGTTCGTCGCCAGATACTGGAGGAGCAGCCATTCGGTTCTTGTCAAAGTGACAAGTTCGCCGTCCTTCGTAACCAATCGCTTGACCAGATCGATTTCAATGTTCCCGTTTCTTACAATTGGGTGGGGACGCTCGTCCAACGCATGGCCACGCCTGAGAATGGCGCGCACTCGAGCGCTGAGCTCGTCTGGGTTGAATGGCTTAGCGAGGTAGTCATCCGCGCCCATATCTAGACCGCGGACCTTATCCTGGTCGCGGTTTCGGCCCGTGAGCAGGATGATCGGCACGCCGCTGGTTTCTCTCAGGCGCCGCATTACCTCTAGCCCGCTCATGTTCGGCATCACAACGTCCAGGATGACGAGGTCTGGCCGCTGCTCCTCGACTATCTTAAGGGCCTCGGCGCCGTCCTGTGAGGTCGCTACGCGGAACTCCTGGCTCGTCAACTCCAGCTTCACGAATTGCAGGATGTTAGCGTCATCATCAACCACCAGAATGAGTGGAACCGTTGTCGGAGTAAGCTCTTTCTTCAAAGTCGGAGTAGGCTCTTTCTTCAAAGAACGTCCCTTCCTTTCTTAACCGGCCGGCGAGAGAGGCAGGTCTATCGCTTCCGTGGCCTCCATTGGCGCAACTTTGAGTGTGAATGCAACGACGAGTCCCGAATCGAGCCGGTTCTGCGCCCAGATGCGTCCTCCAAGGGCTTCGATCAGCCTCTTGCATACCGTAAGGCCCAGTCCCTTGCCCGTAGCCTGCTCCGCGGCCTCCGGAGAGCGGTAGAAGCTCTCGAAGATCTGCTCGAGCTCAGCCTCGGGGACGCCCGGGCCGCGGTCCATTACGCGGACTGTCAGCTCCTCTCCATCGCAAGTCGCTTCGACTTCGATGGGATGCTCAGAAGGTGAGTACTTGTGAGCGTTCGAGAGCAGATTAGTTACCACCTGCTGCACATACGTCGACTCGCCAAGGGCAGGGGCCATGTCAGTCTCGATTTGGACCTCGACCTGCCGTTCGTGGGCTCGTGAGAACTGCGCGACGGCTTGCTCAACGATCAAGCCCAGTGCGACCGGTTCCCGCTCGACCTCCTCTGACATCTCGGTCCGGGCGATCGCGAGCAGGTCCTCCACAAGAAGGTACAAGCGCTCCGCCTCCTCGGAAACCGACTCGACCAACTCATCGACAGCTTCTTCGGGCATGCCCTTGCGCCGTACCTTTAGAAGCCGAGAACCACCGTAGATCGTGGTAATCGGAGTTCGCAACTCATGCGAGACGATGGCCAGGAATTCGTCCTTGGAAACATTGGCGTGACGGAGCAATTCCAGGACTTCCTGACTCTGCTTGTAGAGCTTGGCGTTTTCGACAACGATACCTGCCCAGCGAGCCAGGCCTAGAGCTAGTCGTTGATGGAGGCTGCTGAACGCGTCATCGCCGGTGTGGAACAGAACGAGCGCGCCCTCAATTTCACCAGATCGCGACATGACCGGCAGGCCAAGCACGCTCCTGGCGCCACGCTCATTGTTAGCAGCAGCCGGACGTCCCGACACAGCAGTAAGGTCGGAGATATGCACTCTGTGGCCATGAAGCACCTCTTGCATCAGCGGATCATCCGATGTCAGGATCACGCACTGTTCCCGCCCGGTAGAGTCGATGACCTCGAATTGGCCATCAACGTTCAGTCGCAGTAGGAAAACTGCCGCCTCCGCTTCCGCCAGTTCGAGGCCAGCCCTGGTTATGGCGCTGACCACCTTGTCCAGGTCTAACTCGCTTGCCAGCGACTCACCCATGCGCTCGATTGATTCCAGAACGGCGCTCTGACCTCGCAGCTGTTCTTCCCGTACCTGAATCGACCGCTGCATCATCTCCATAGTCGCCGCCAGCGTCGCGATCTCCGCATCCGAATGCCGCGTCCCAAGCAGATCACGAGTTGATTCGCCGCGCGCAATGGCCCCTGCAGCGGCTGCGAGCCGGGTCACTATCATCCCGAAGATCGCGACGAAAAGGGCGACCAGGGCCAGACTGATGCGCGATCGAAGTCGCCATGGCTTGGGCACGTCTGACTCTCTAAGCTCTAGCATTTCCATTCGATAGGCTATCCAAGATAGTGACTGAAACAAGCAGGGTCGGCTTTCATTTTTATCGCATTTGACTTGGGCACGAATTTGTCGCTTCGGCTATTTCAGGGTTCTTTCAAAGAGGTTTGAAGGCCACAATAACTGCCATTTGCGCTTCTATTATGAAAAGCAGTGAACGAAAATGAAGATAGTCTCCTTAGAATAAACAAAATGGTTGTCCTGTATGTGCCCAACGACCAGCGAAGCCTTGCAATCTGAGACGCAACTTACAATCACCCGTAACGTCTTGATCGTCGATGACGACCGAAACCTCACGAAGATGGTCTCCGCGGTTCTCGCTGTTGCGGGGCTCAACGTCCTTACCGCGACCGATGGTCTTGCTGCACTGGAACTGCTGGACGGTCAGGCGGTGGACATCATCATCCTGGACCTTAGGATGCCCCGCATGGACGGGCGCACCTTCCTGAAAGAGCTGCGCTCAAGGGATCAGGACACGCCAGTCTTGATTGCCTCGGCCTACGGAGCCCGCGCCGCCCAGCGAGAGTTCGGTGCCGAGGCCGCGATAGAGAAGCCATTTGATCCCGAGCGACTCCTCGACCTCGTTACTCAACTACTCGCATAACACACAACCAGAGTCGACACTCCTGACAGTCGGAGCGTCTGACCGCCAGCTGCCACGGACAACAGCAAGCTTCAAATTGATACTTCTTTGACGCCGAGTGGCTAGGACTTGATGCCGCCTTTCCTGCGTCCTCCGTAGGTTGTTCGTATCAGCCTCGAAGGCACACCAAACGGTCATTGGAACGCGAGTAAACCGGTAGAGATACACCGGTGAGGGGGGAATTCGGCATGGAGGCAGACCGAGGGCAAACTGTAGGAGTTTGGAGGCCGCCTGAAAAGCATGTGGGGGACGTTGACTGACGATGACCTGGAACGCGTCGCAGGCAACTTGGATCGCCTCGTTGGAATCGGCAAGGCGAAGACGGGTGAGGCGGAGACCGAGATTCGGCGACTTCTCCATGATGAAGGATAGGCAAATAATGCTAACCCCAAAGAGACGTAGCCTGTTCCGCCGGTGCGGATGATGCGCATCGGAATGATCGCGCCCCTGGAGATTCGTGTACCTCCCGCAGCGTATGGTGGCACTGAACTGGTAGTGAGCCTGCTCACCGAAGAGTTGGTCAGGCGTGGCCATGACGTAACGCTTTTCGCGAGCGGCGACTCGCTGACGACCGCCACCCTCGTCCCAGGATCGCCGCACTTCCTGCGCGGCAGCGGCCGCCAGGCAGGCATCTTTACGATGCTCAACGTCGTCTCCTGCCTGGAGCGAGCCGACGAATTCGACGTGATCCACAATCACACCGGCATCGAGGGCATGGCGACGGCGGGGCTCGTCGACACGCCTGTGCTCACCACGCTCCACGGCGGTATGCAGGGAGACTGGCTGCTGCTGTTCGAGCGCTACAAAGGCTGGTACAACACGATCAGCCAATCCGCCAAGTCGCTTCTGCCGGATAAGGGCGACTTTGCCGGCGTGATCTACAACAGTATCGATTACGAGAGCTACCCATTCAATCCAGGCGCACGGGACGGCTCGCTGCTCTTCCTCAGCCGGATCAGCGCGGAGAAGGGGCCTCACCTCGCTATCGAAGTGGCAAAGCGGCTGGGCCGCCCCCTGATCATCGCCGGTAACGTCGACGCAGTGGACGAACCCTACTTCAGGACACAGGTCGAGCCGGCCATCGATGGCGGGCTCGTGCAATACGTGGGCGAGGCGGACTACGAGGTCAAACGCCGGCTGTTCTCCAGCGCGAGCTGCCTGCTGGCGCCGCTGACCTGGGACGAGCCTTTTGGACTCTTCATGGCGGAGGCACTGGCTTGCGGCACGCCAGTGATCGCGATGCGCAAAGGCTCAGCCCCCGAATTGATCCGCCACGGGGAGACCGGCTTCATCGTGGATAACGTAGAAGGCATGGTGGACGCGGTCGCACGAATCGGTCAGATCAGTCCACAGGCCTGCCGCCAGGAGGTTGTTGAGCGGTTCAGCATCGGCCGCATGACGGACGACTACGTTGCCGCGTACCGTCGCATCGCCGCGACCCGAACCCTGGTCAAGGTCGATTTCAGCCAGCCGCCTTTGCCTCTTGAGAGTGCGGCCAACCTGGCCGTCATCATGGGACAACCCTAGAAGCCACATCCACTTACAGATTACAGAATCTCTGACCGAGACACTATGACGGCATCGTGAGATGCCCCCTTACGTGTAGGTTACTCGCGGCGAACTCCGAAAGACGGCTCTTTGAAGCCGGAACAAAGCCCTGGTCATGTTGGTCTCGTTCTCCCGACTCTCTGCTGTCCAAGATCCCAAACGATGGGAGCGACAGCTGCCGTCGGGCATCTTCAGATCGCAGTTTGATTGGCCATGCTCCACCCGCTCGCGGAGCAGGCAGATACTGCGGTGGCGCCAGGTGAGCCAATACGAGACCGCCCCAACGAGGAGTTAACTGTTGCCGGCCCCGGTCCCACGCGGCCCGGCTGGCTGCCCTGGTCGGGAGTGACTTGGTGCGGGACCGGGCCGAGGCGGAACAGGACAGCCAAGAGCACCAGAGCCACAACGCTAGCAAGCTTCGACACGAGACACCTCCCACGCAAGCGGGAGTGCCGGAGGCAACCGGTTCTGGTACCAGTGGTACTTCCACACTGAGCGGGGCCGCAACGGCCTGGAGCAGGACCGGCGCGACGTCTGCCGCCTGCTCTGGCGCCTCTGGTCGCCCAACTACGACTTCGATGAGGCGACGTTCGAGCAGACGGCCCAGAGCTTCGACAACCCCGACTTCGTGGACGTCGTCATCCAGTCCTACCGTCACCGGCATCGCGCCGCGCCCGGCGACCCGGCGCTGGAGCCCATCGAGGCGCTATTGGCGCTTCAGCCGCAGATCACGGTGCCCACGATTTCGCTGGTAGGTGAATCAGACGGTCTCGGCGCCCCGGATGCGAATGATCGCCACGCTCGGCACTTCACGGGGCGCTACGAACGGCGCATCGTGCCGCGTGCGGGGCATTTCCTGCCTCGCGAAACGCCGGAGGCGGTGGTGGCAGCCGTGCGCGACCTGCTGGACTAGACCCAAGGGCCGCGAGCTGAGGGTTTCAACCCTCAGATCTGTTGTTCAACCCTGTTGTTCAACCTGACCTGCAGGGTTCTTAGGGCTGAAAGACAGGGCTCTTAGTGCGAAAGACCCTCTTTAGCTGTCTACACGGGCGGCTTTCAGGCGCTGCAGCAGCCAGCGGTCCAGCGCGTCCGTGTACTCACGGCGGCGCTCGATGTAGTGGCCGCGCAGGATCTCGTTCAGCTCGCGCTGCAGCACGAAGCGCCGCTGGTAGCTCTCGTCCCCCGGGTTGTCGGCCAGCGAGCCCACTTCGGCGACGTAGAAGGCGTCGTGGACCGTGGTACCGGCCTGCAGCTTCTTGTTCAGGGTGGTCGCATTGAGCACGAAGTGACCCAGGTGGGTGATCGCCGGGTCCTGGATGCCGACCTGCTCCAGGAGCAGACGCCGGATCGCGCCCTCGGCGTTCTCGCCTGCCTGCACGTCGCCTTCGGGTAGCGAGAGGCGGCCGTCTTTCCACGGCACCACGCCGCGTTCGCCGCGGTAGGGGAGGACCGTCACGTGCGCGACGCTGGCGTCTTCCGGCAGCTCGCCGGTCGTCCAGTGCGCGATCCACTCATCGCCGAGCTTCTTTTCGGTGTAGATAGTCCGCTCGGACTCGCGCCGGCGGAACTCGAGCGGCGACGGTGGCCTTTCGGGCTGGCCGTCAAAGCCAGGTGGCATCATAGGCGGCACCTCCTCAACATTGTTACATCCTATTCCGCAAAACGGCGAGGGGTTCCACAACAGTACCACGACTGAACGCCGCAGCACCGCTGTCTGGTCGGCCGGTAGCTAGCCAGACGGCGGCACCGGTTGCCACTTCCGCTGGCCCTGCTCGTTGCGGGTCATGCGCCCCATGCCCGGAAACGGCAGGTGCGCCGCGATGATCAGCGAAGCCTCGGCGATCGCTTTCTCCACCATCGCCTTCTTGGTCTGCATCGTCACCAGGGGCAGGATGTCGAAGGCCGAGACCCAGGCTGTGCGCTCCAGCTGCACTGCCACTTGCGCGATATCACCGGTGTAGATGCCGGTCTCGCCGCCGGACGATAGCACGACGTGCGCGTGTCCCGGCGAATGCCCCGGCGCCGGCACGATCGTCACCTCGTCCGTCAGCCTGTGCTCGCCGTCGACCAGGTTGAGGCGGCCGTGCTGCTCCAGCGGCAGCACGTTCTCCTCCAGGTAAGTGGCGCGCGTGCGCTCGTTGGGCGCGATCGCCGCCTGCCACTCGTCGCGGCTAATCAGGTACTCGGCGTTGGCGAAGGTAGGGACGAGAGCCTCGCCCTCGAAGCGCGTGTTCCAGCCGCAATGGTCGGCGTGCAGGTGGGTGTTGATCACGACGTCGATCTCTTCCGGCCGCACGCCTAGCTTGTCGAGGTCGGAGAGCAGCGTGCCGTCCGCGACCGGGCTCGACTGCCGCCGCCAGCCGCCCGCCTTGTCGCCGACACCGGTCTCGATCAGGATCAGCTTGCCCTGGGAGCGCAATAGCAGCGAGTTCAGCGCCAGCGACAGCCGGTGGCGGTTGTCCATCTGCCCCGCGAAGGGCTCCCACATGACGCGCGGCACGATGCCGAACGTCGCGCCGGCGTCCATGTGAAACAGACCGTCCGAGAGGATGGCGAGGTCGAGGTTGCCGAGGCGGTGCTTTGCGGGCATCGGGAGGATGATAGCGCAGACCTGTGCTGGGGCCGAGCCAGTGGAGTAAGTAGGATTGACACGTTGATGGACGCTTGATAGTATCAATTATGTCATAAAGATGTGAATAATTTGGATAAACTGACATGACTGATACTATCTTTCAGCCGCGATTCGATCAATCCCAGGTTGAGAACGTTCTGCGGGGCATCAGCAACAATGCCTGGCTGGTAGAGCGGATGCTGCTGATGCCGAAGCATGAGCTGTGGCTCAAGCGCGACGTGCAGATCGCCCGGGCTGCCGCGACGACTCAAATCGAAGGCTCCTCCCTCAGCGAAGCGGAAGTCAGCGACCTTGTCAACGCGAACCAGGGAGGGAAACTGACTCCCGACGAGCAGGCGAACCTGAACGCGATTGCAGCCTACGACTTCGTGGACTATCTCAGCGGGCAGGACGACATCCCCATCGACGAGCTGGTTATTCGCGAGCTCAATCGCCAGTTCCTGCTCGGATCGTCTGAGGCACTGACGCCGGGTGTCTACCGTAGGGGCCAGAACCGCGTGGGCGCGCGCTACGACCCGCCGGATCAGGGTGACGTGCCGGCCCTGATGAAGGACTTCGTCGTCTGGCTAAACGCCGACGACGAGATCGACGCCGTGATCAGGGCAGCGCTCGCGCACCTTCACTTTGTCGCCATACATCCCTTCTGGGACGGGAATGGCCGTACGGGCCGGGCAATTGCGACGCTGGTCTTGCAGAGAGCCGAGCGCTACTCGTTCAGGAAGCTGCTGTCTCTGGAGCAGTTTCTGGCGCAGACCAGGGACGAGTACTTCACGGCGCTCGAGAGGTCGCTCGGGCGGGCCTTCAGCTCTGACTACGACGCGATGCCTTTCGTGGAGTTTTTCGTCGCGGCGCTCATGGCTCACAGCATTCAACTGACTCAGCGGTTGACAGACTGGCACCGCAGCCTGGAGCAGGTGCATGCAGCTGCGGGCTCCATGGACATCAATCACCGTCAGGTGGATGCATTGGCTTACGCGCTGAGGTCAGGCAGATTGACGCGGTCCGACTACCTCGAAATCAACAGGACGTCGCCAGTGACCGCATCAAGGGATCTGGCCGACCTTGTGGCCAAGGGATGGTTGGAGGCGGAAGGCAGGACTCGCGGCCGAGTTTACCGAATCGTGGACCGGAAGCAGGCGGCTACCGCGGGACCGTCCGAACAGCCTCGTCTTCTTGGCCAGGACGGCTGACGGTCGCAGTCCTGCTTAGCTTGCCGCTCCCTCTTGGCGGGGCCTATAATCTGCAAACCTGAATTACCCCCCGAAAGCGGAGGTTCCTGCTGCATGCCTTCTACGCCGTACGCCTATTTCCACAAGCGCATCGTGCCGCTGGCCGACGCCAAAATCGGCATCATGACGCACGCGTTTAACTACGGCACCGGCGTCTTCGAGGGCATTCGCGGCAACTGGAACGCAGAAGAGCAGACCGTCTTCCTGTTCAAAGTGGATGAGCACCTCAAGCGCCTGCGCATGAGCGCCAAGATCTGCCGCATCGACATCTCTGAGACCGACGCGGAGATCAAGGAGATGATCACGCAGATCGTCGAGAAGTCGAGCATCCGCGAGGACCAATACGTGCGACCGCTGGCCTACAAGAGCTCAGAGGCCATCGGCGTGCGCGTGCACGACCTTGAGGACGACCTGCTGATCTTCGTCGCGCCCTTCGGCCCCTACCTGGACATTGACGCCGGCGCGCGTGTCCAGACGTCGACCTGGCGCCGCATCGAAGATACGTCCATCCCGGCGCGCGCCAAGACCACAGCAGGTTACTTGAACTCGGCTCTGGCCAAGACCGAGGCGATGCAGAACGGCTTCGATGAGGCGATCCTGCTCAACCAGGACGGCCACGTCGCCGAGGGCAGCGGCGAGAACATCGCCCTCGTCCGCAACGGCAAGATCGTTACGCCCGCGCGCTCGGACAACGTGCTCGAGGGCCTGACCCTGAACACCGTGATCGAGCTGGCTGCGACCGAGCTGGGCGTCGAGACAGAGTCGCGCACCATCGACCGCTCGGAGCTGTACGTGGCGGACGAGGTGTTCATGACCGGCACAGCGGCGCATGTGACGCCGATCCTCGAGGTCGACCGCCGCCCCGTGGCCAACGGAGACCCCGGGCCGATCACGAAGCAGCTGCAGGGCCTCTACTTCGACATCATCTACGGCCGCAACGCGAAATACCGCTCCTGGTGCACGGCCGTGCCGTTGCGTCAGCCGGTAGCGCCGTAGTGACCGCGGCTGCGCCGTCGCAAGACCCCGCGCAGGCCGATTAGGGTAGCTCGCAGGCATGCCGTCCTTCACCGTATTTCGTCCTGGGAACGCCGTCGGCAGCCTCTACGGCGGCGCCATTGTCGCCGTCTCGTTCTTGCTGGGCGCCGGGCTGATCTACCGTGGCCTGAGCCTGGAGGTCGGCCTGGGGCAGCTGCCGGTGCTCTTCGCGGGCGGCTTCTTCCTCTGCCTTTGCGCCCTCTACGCCTACTGGACCTGGAGTTGCACCTCGCTGCGCTACGTCGTCGACCGCAACGCGCTCGACATACGCTGGGGCGGCGTGCACCAGATCGTGCCACTCGCCAACATCGAGCGGCTGGTGCCGGGAGAGGAAGACGACAACCCGCAAATCGAGGGCATCAACTGGGTGGGCCACCACATCGGTAGCGCCCACGTCGACGACGTAGGCGACGTGCTGTTCTACTCGGCCCATCGTTCGCCGGGTGAGGTGCTCTACGTCCAGACACCGACCGAGATCTATGGCATCTCGGTGCCGGACCCGGTGTTCTTCGCGCAGACGGTCCAGTCCAACCAGTCCCGCGGGCCGCTGTTCGAGCAGAGGCAGGGGGTGCACCGCTGGGGTATCGCGTCGCAGACTTTCTGGCTGGACCGCAGCGCCCAGTTCCTCGCGCTGGTGATGATTGCGGCGTTCGGCGCGGTGTTGGGCTACGTGCTGAACACCTACCCGGACCTGAGTCAGAGCGTGCCGCTGCGCTTCCCCTCGCTAGGCGGCGTCGTGCGGGTCTCTGACAAGTCGGAGCTACTGGACATCCCGCGCTCCGCCTTCGGCTTTCTGGCCGTCGACCTGCTGCTGGCGATCCTCCTGCACAGCTGGGAGCGCATGGTCGGCTACGTGCTGCTGCTCGCGGGGATCGCGGTGCAGGTCATGCTGCTGATCGCCGTCATCGTGGCAGTGGCTGAGTAGTCAGGCGGGCACGCGGGCAAAGGGGGTTTCGGCGGTAGTGGAAGTGACGAGTTCTTCACGAGCTACTACGTCCGCCGCGTACCCAACTGCCGCGCGCACGTCCTCCGCGGTTAGATGAGGGTAGGCCGCCAAAATATCTTGCTCGCCGGCGCCCTCGCTGAGCCGTCTTAGGATCATCTCAACGGTGATCCTCGTCCCTTTGACGACAGGCTTTCCCAGCATGACCGCTGGGTTCACGTCGATACGCTCGTGGGTCTTCATCTTCGTCCGTCTAATGTACAGCAAGCGCCACTCGCCCAGGCACAGGCCCCTTGTTAGACTGGCTGTGTGCACCGCTACGACGTAGCCATTGTCGGCGCCGGACCATCCGGCAGCACCACCGCCTACCATCTGGCGAAGGCGGGCGCACGCGTCCTGCTGCTCGACCGCGCAGACTTCCCGCGCGAGAAGCCCTGCGGCGGTGGCGTCACTGCCCGCGCTTTCGAGCGCGCGCCCGTTGACCTCACGCCTGTCGTCGAGCAGGTGATCCACAAGGTGCGCCTCAGCTACCGCCTGGGCGAGTACTTCGACTACGAATACCACCAACCCCTGGTCTACATGACCCAGCGTCTGCGCCTGGACGAGTATCTGATGAGTCAGGCCGTCGAGGCAGGCGCCGAGTTCCATGGCGGCAGCGTCGTGCGTGGCATTGAGCTGGAGAAGGACGGGGTCCGCATCGCCGTCAATGGCGATACGTACGAGGCGGGCGCTCTGGTCGGCGCCGACGGTGCGAACGGCATCGTCGCTCGCAGCGCCGGCCTGCATCCCGTAAAGGACCCACAGGTGGCGCTGGAGGCTAACCTCCCCTACGCCGGCGAGCGCATCCCGGACGAGTGGAGCGACATGGCGGCGCTGGAGCTGGGCAGCATGCCCGGCGGCTACGGCTGGTCCTTCCCGAAGTCAGACCACTTCAACGTCGGTTGCGGCGGCTGGCAGGCCGAAGGCGGCCGCCTGCGCACACACCTCGCGGCCCTGCGCGATCACTACGGACTGCAATCGGCGCCGATGCTGAACATACGCGGCCACCACCTCCCGACGCGCGACGAGGGCGCACCGATCGTGCGCGGCCGCGTGCTCCTGGTCGGCGAC
>CAZNHI010000001.1:0-53151 GCA_964572535.1 uncultured Dehalococcoidia bacterium | reverse complement strand
GGTCGGCGTCTCGGTGGGCTCGGCGGTCGGCGTCTCGGTGGGCTCGGCGGTCGCTGGTCCAGGGGTTTGAGTCGGAGGTCTCGGAGTCCTGGTCGGTTCCGGAGTCTCGGTTGGCTCCGGAGTCCTGGTCGGTGGTGGCGTCAGCGTTAGAGCAAAAAGCGTCCCGATGCCAAGCGGAATCGTGAGAGTTGGCGGGCCAACCTGCTCCCCCGTCGGGCTGGACACGGGCGCCTGCGGGTCAGTCGTAACCGGGCGCTGCCTTACTCCACCGGCGGGGGCAGGTGACGAAGTCGCCGAGGGACCCGGGGCCTCGGTGGGCGATGGTCCTGAGTTCCCTGCGGCCCCTACCGCAAGCGTAGGCACCGGGGTAACCGTGTGCACCACGCGAACGCCCTGGACCTCACCGCGGGAGCCGGTTGCAAACAGGACAAGGAAAACGATCAGGAAGCTGGCAGCAACCAGAACCGCGCCGGCTACGTTCAACTGGAAGGTTGTCATTGTTTAGTGGCTTCGTCCAGTTCTTATGAGCGGTCGCATTTCAACAGCATAAAGGAGGAGGCGCCGAAGCAATAGATAAGGGGCCGAATAGCTCCATAGTTCCGTAGTCGTCCGGAAAAAACCCCGTACTTGCGACCATCCCGGCGTCCGCGAGGCGGGCACTGACTCTTCGTAGAGACCAGCGTGTAGCGGACCGCCGATCAGTGTGTCGCATCGTCGGTTTCGCGATACCACTGAGTGCGATGGTCCTCTCACTCTCCTCTATGCGGGAGTTAGGGGAGTGTATGCCACCTACTTCATTGCAACGAAAAAGATAGAGCCGCCGCCACGACAGTTGGGCCGGCCCCCGCTAGTCTGGCGCTGAGGCAGCATTCAGGCCGGACTGCAGCCCAACTATAGCAGCGAGAATCCGTACTAGTTTGAGGCGTGATGGGTCTACGCAATAGGGTGCTCGAGTGGGCCGAGGCGGGCGAGTCACTCGCTCGTTCTCCGTCAGATTTGTCGTATTTCTGGACCTGGTTTAAGTCTACGAGAAGGGGGAGCCAGGGCTCCGACCCGCTTAAGGAGCATGTCCCATACATGTCCTATTCGCTGTGCCACTTCCTGGCGTGCAAGGTCTCAGGTGACGCCGATGCGCTTGAATACGGCGCCGGAGGATCGACTCTCTGGCTTGCCACGCACGTCGGCCGGCTTACAAGCGTTGAGCACGACGCCTCCTGGTACGCGAGAGTCCTCGCAGAGCTGCACGAATCGAATTTAGGGAACTGTACGGTGCACTTGCGCAAGCCCGAAGCTGTCAAGAATGCTGCCGACACCTGCGGCGTTTACGGGTCAACGCTTGTCGAGGGTGATTTCGCATCCTACGTGAAGGTCATTGATGGCTTTCCGAATGAAAGCCTAGATCTTGTGGTGGTCGACGGCAGGGCGCGACCGGCGTGCATGCTTCATGCCACTGAGAAGGTGAAGCCAGGAGGCTACCTGGTCCTGGACGACTCCGATCGAGCTCGCTATCAGGACGCTGAGAATAAGTTAAATTCGTGGCCTCGTCGAGACTTCAGGGGCATCAAGCCCTTCGCTGTTAAGCCGAGCGTTTCGTCTGTTTGGCTGAAACCCTAATCTAGTCGGACCCAGCGAGCCTGCGTGGCGTCCAGCCGGGCCCGCCGCGGTTGTGTGATCAAGGATTGCGTTCTGCCAGCCGTTGTTCGGGCGTCTCGTGCGGGCGCCTGAAATCGTCCTCCAGGCGCCACGTCGTGCCCTGCTCCGGCGTGGAGACTTCGATGAGATCGCAGTCTGTTATACCTTCGAGCCGATGACGTTGACCGGGCGCGCACGTGTAGCCCTGTCCAGTAAAAAGCTCTTTCTCAGTCAGCACGCCATCCGGGTTGTCCCAGGTGACCTTGCAGCGCCCCGCAGTCAAGTACCATGTCTCCAGCTTGACATCATGACGCTGCAACGACAGGCGAGCCCCGGCATGGATGTGGATCAGCTTTCCCAGGTAAGGGAGCGTCACGGGTGTCCAGTGAACCTCCCAGCCCCACGGCTTTTCGACGTATAGCGAATATGGCTGAATTTCGTTTCGCTCTCTGTTCATGCCAAGGTGATGCTGGTCCTAGAGATTGCCTGGAGGCCTTCAGTATGAGTGAGACCTCTAATCATCGTATAACGTCCTCGCCTGCCGAGAAGTAACAGGAGCGCCTCTAAAAAGCCCTGTTGCGCACTGGGGAGCTGAGCGTTTGACGGTGTCCCCTATGTTCGAGCAGGTCGGACCAGGGTGAACCACGCTCCAGAGTGCGAACGAGCGCCCACTATAGGGCTACCAAGATACACTAACGCCATGGCAGGATTCAGCCAGCTTCTAGCCAGCCTCGATCCCGTAGAGACGGGACGCGGGCTACATCGCCAGGTCTTCGACCTGTATCCGATATGCCGCAGTATTACAGGCGATGGTCTCAGGCAGACTCTAGCCTGGATCCGACAGCAGATCCCGCTTCAGATTCATGAAGTCCCGACAGGTACGGGAGTGCTCGATTGGACGGTGCCACGGGAGTGGAACATCCGTGATGCCTATATCAAGGACGCCGCGGGGGACCGCATCGTCGATTTCCAACGCCTCAACCTGCACGTCGTGAACTACAGCTCGCCGGTGAAGGCTCGCATGAGCCTGGAGGACCTAAGACCTCACCTGTTTAGCCTTCCAGACCGCCCGGACTGGGTACCGTACCGAACCACCTACTACAACGAATCCTGGGGCTTCTGCCTCAGCCATCGGCAGCTAACTCGGCTGTCGGAAGGCGAATACGAGGTGTGTATCGACTCGACGCTGAGTGCCGGGCATCTGTCGTACGGGGAGTGCCTTCTGAGGGGCGATACTCCCGACGAGGTCTTGATCTCGACGCACGTCTGCCATCCGTCATTGGCCAACGACAACCTGTCAGGGCTCGTCGTTGCGGTCCGGCTGGCCAGCATTCTGCGCCACGCCTCGAAACGCTATACGTACCGATTCCTGTTCGTGCCCGGCACCATCGGCTCTATTTCCTGGCTGGCAGGAAACGGGGATGCCATGAAGCGCATCAAGCACGGACTAGTGCTGGCGGGAGTTGGCGACAGCGGCCCGGTCACCTACAAACGCAGCCGGCGTGGGACTGCGGAGATCGACATGGCGGTGGAGCACGTGCTCGAACAGAGCGGCGATGCCCACCAGATCCGCGATTTTGAGCCTTATGGCTACGACGAGCGGCAGTACTGCTCGCCGGGGTTCAACCTGCCTGTCGGAAACCTCTCCCGCACGCCGTTCGGCAGTTACCCTGAGTATCACACCTCCGCGGATAACCCCGATTTCGTAAAGCCCGAGTCGTTGTTCGACTCGCTGGCGAAGTGCCACACCGTGCTTTCCGTGCTGGAAGGCAACCAGCGCTACCTCAACCTGAGCCCCAGGGGCGAGCCACAGCTCGGGCGCCGCGGCCTGTACGGCTCGATAGGGGGAGCTACAGACAAGCAAACGCTTCAGATGGCGATGCTATGGGTACTGAACGCGTCCGACGGGTCCAGTTCACTGTTGGACGTCGCGCGCCAGGCAAAGCTGCCATTCGCCGTGATTCAGTCGGCCGCAGAGGCCCTGGTAGCGGCTCAACTGCTGCGAGCTCTACCTCCCGAGTAAATCTGACCTAGTTCCTCGGGAACCTGGTTTCTCGAAATTGTATGGACTTGAAATGCGATTCCGCTCTGTCGTGTCAGGCGGGCGGCTGGCTTGTGAGATGATTAGGATCAGGTCAGAAACCCGCGTTCGGCTGCGCATTTCTTGGGGAGTAGGGGAGCTTTGACGGCGGAGTACTCGGGGCGGAGGGTGTTAATTACCGGCGCCGGTGGCTTCATTGGCTCGGCGTTATGCAGGCGGCTGTCAGGGCTCGGTGCAGAGGTGCACGGCGTTTCGCGTGCGCCCCAGCAAGGCGATGGGGCTATCGCGAAGTGGTGGCAAGGCGACATGGCAGACAGCGCGGCTGTACGGGAGATCGTAGCCTCTGTGCGACCGCAGCAGGTCTTCCACCTGGCCAGCCTTGTTTCAGGCACTCACAATATCGATGCAGTGCTGCCCATGTTCAAAGCGAACCTTCTTAGCACTGTCAATCTGTTGATCGCGACTACGGAGGCGAAATGCGAGCGGGTGATCGTGGCCGGATCGCTGGACGAGCCGGCCGCAGGAGACCAGGAGGTGCCGTTATCACCGTACGCGGCGGCGAAGGGCGCGAGCACGGCCTACGCTCGGATGTTTCACGCGCTCTACGGGACACCTGTAGTCGTCGCCAGGCTGTTTATGGTGTACGGGCCAGGTCAGAAGGATCTGAGCAAACTGATTCCTTATGTAATCTCATCGCTGTTGCTGAATCGGTCGCCGAGGCTGGGTGACGGTTCTCGGCCGGTGGACTGGATCTACGTGGATGACGTTGTTGACGGTTTGTTGGCGTGCAGCGAGTCCCGAGAAGTGATCGGCTCCTCAATCGATATTGGCTCTGGTGAACTTCGAACCATTCGCGAGATCGTGGAACAGATCGCGCGCTTGAGCGAGTCGCAAGTTGAGCCAACGTTTAACGCTTTGCCCGAGAGGCCGCTCGAGAGGGTACGTCGAGCTGACGCTGAAGACACCAGAAGGCGCCTCGGTTGGTCGGCCAAGGTGTCTCTCGAGGACGGGCTGCGACGGACGATCGAGTGGTATGCCGCACAAATCCGATCGGGTGATATCGACGGCTCGGCGTTGCCGGACTAGGACATATCCCCAAGATCCGCCTCGTCTGGGCTAGGAATCGGAAGCACTCGCCAACCCTTCCTTAGCCCCATCCCATCAGAAAAGGGCGAATTCTTACCAGAGCGGGTTCCTTCGGGCTTAGAGACGCGGCTCAACCCATCTGCATCGAGCATTCCATCCTGGCATTTGACGGCAGGCTCAAATCGGGAATTGGAATCCATGAATCTCATGGGCTAAGGTTGGCCTATAACAAGCCCGACTCTGTCGCTGTTAGTGGCTGTGAGGGATAGCAGAAAGTCGTATGGCCCAATATACGTTGTCCGGAGGCAACCATTCTTGCCGGAAGTAACGATCGGCTTTGTTCCCAGAGAGCGCTTCTCCATCGCCGCCCGATCGCTGGAGCGGCTGTTCCAGTGCACCGTTGGCGACTTTCGACTCATCGTCGTCGACGCCTGTACGCCGCCGCGTTACTGGTCCGAGATAGAGCGGCTGTTAACGGGTAGGGCGAACGTGGATGTCTTGCGGACGGAGAAGCCGCTGTTTCCCAATGCGAGCAAGAAACTGGTCGCCGAGGCGAGCGAGACTGAGCTGACCTGCTTTATGGAGAATGATTCGCTGGTCAGCGAGGGTTGGCTTCCTGCGCTCATATCGGCGCTGAGGGAGAAGGAAGCGGACGTAGCCGTACCGCTGGTGGAAGAAGGGGAGCGGGGCCTCGATCACCACGGCATCGGCAATACGGGCTACTTTGACTTCCGGGAGACACCGGCTGGAACGAGCCTGGAGATCATCTCCATTGGCCGGACCTTGCCGCAGGTTGAGCTACTGAAGCCGCAGCTAGTCGACGTGGCTGAGAGCCATTGCCTGTTGCTCCGCAGTGAGATCTTGCGGCGGGTTCAGCCATTCGACGAGTTCCTGAACACACGGGAATTCCTTGATATCAGTCTTCGGCTACGCGAGGCCGGCGCGCGGATGGTGTTTCAGCCCCAGAGCAGGGTGACCTTTGTGCCACCACCGCCGGTTGAGGTGGAGGAGCGCCCGTTCTTCTTCTTCAAGTGGGACTACGAGCAAGCAGTCCTCAGTCATCAACGCATCGCGCAGAGATGGAAGCTGGCGTCTTTCCCTAACTCACTGGCATTCGTGACAGCGCGCAGCTATTCGCTGAGCAGCGGGCAACTAGCCCGGTACCACTTCATGAGGCGCCTCAAGCGGCGAATTCTTAGGGTGGCAAACCGGGTTTACCACTCGCAGCCGCGAAGCAGGGAGTCGGACTTGGGGTCTTGAGCGGAGGTTAGGTCCGGGTTAGAGGATCTTCGCTGCCAGCAACACGAGACTACTATAGGAGGCGACGGCGCTTGCCGGTACGATGACGTACCAGGCGACGGCTCGTGTCCAGTCAGGCTTTCCGGGACGCGCTGATTCAACGTTGGTGGCGAGGCCGTTCGGCGTAATGGCAGCCGTATGGTGGCGATTCACATCATGATCATCGGCGCATTGCAGTACGCCTGAAGGGCTCTGCGAAGTGGTCCTGAACTTCAGTCATGTGGGAGCGCTCATCATCGCGCTGCCGGTGAGAGAGACGCTTCTTGAGCAAGGATCGTGTAACCGTTTCTTAACGTAAAAGAAAGCCCCTGTATCTTGAACGCAAGGCCTGGGCTCCTCAAGATTGGGCATGCCATTCGATGGCTGAAATCGGAATCGGGTGGTTGAAATTCGTAAGACGAGAGAGGTAGTCGACGCCCCGCACCGGTGAACGGAGAGGCGAACTTCAGAGCCGTGGTACTTATTCTTGGTAGTGTTGAAGAACGAGTTTCGCGACAAAGGCTCAGCGACACGAGAACGACTCGACTCGCCTGATTCATCGCCCGTGCCCCAAGTCGGCCCTCGGTGAGAGATTCCCGTTGTGTGCTTATCGATGCCTGTTCTTTGGCGCAGCCGGCCGGCTTGAGAGTCACTAACTTGGCGGATCACGCGAAACATCCGCCTGTGTGTCCCGTTATGGGTGATGTATACGGTCTTGGGCTCGCCGTAACGTGTTATGTCGGATACACTCATCGAGCCCGTACTTTAGGAAACGTTTATGACTAGTGCAGGGCAGTGGCCACATTGAGCGAGGTTTGGCTCTTCTTCCGCCACGGGCTAAACGAAGAACACGAAAATTCGGGCATGGCATCCATGTACGGGACGAACGGTACGGCCTCTGGCTGAAGCTCGGTCGACGTACCGCATGCAAGGAGGGCAGTTCGTTGGTTAAGGAAGATCGCACGAAAAGGGTGGATCCAGGCCGCAAGAGCCGGTGGGGCAATCTGACCGAGTTTGTCCCCAGACATCTCGTGGTTGCCGGAGGAGGCTACGTCGGCCTGGCGACGGCCACCGGGTTTGCCCGACGGGGGCACATGGTTGACCTGATTGAGATTGATGAGAGCCGGGCGAATCAACTCAGCGATGGCCGCTTGCCCTTTGAGGAGCCATCGCTCGCGGACGCGTTTGTGAACGAGTTGTGCAGCGGGCGAATCAAGATCCAGCTGGGATACGACACCAGACTCGATAACGTCGACTTCGCCTTCATTTGTACGTCCACCCCTCCCCATGAGGACGGTCATCTAGATGACACCAGCGTGTACGCCTCGGCCGAAGCGCTGATCGAGTCCTGTGGAACGCCGCTAAGACTCGTGGTAAGGAGCACAGTAAGCCCTGGGACGACGCGAAGCCTGGAGACGTGGGTGAAATCACGTCACTCCACCGTTGACGTGCTCTTCAACCCTGAGTTTCTGCGAGAAGGTAGTGCGCTCCACGATTTTGAGTCGCCGACGCGTATCGTGGTCGGTGGCAGGAGCCCTGCCGCGGTGGCGGACCTGTGCGGAATCTTTGACTTCGCTGAGGTTCAGCATTTCACCACAGACGTGACGACGGCGGAAATCATCAAGCTGGGCGCCAACGCGGTGCTGGCGGTTCGTGTTTCGATGGCGAACGAGATTGCTCACCTGGCAGAAGGTCTGGGTGCGGACGTGGAGACCGTCCTGAACGGAATCGGGGTGGATAGGCGCATCGGACGTGACTACCTACAGCCCGGCATTGGTTTCGGAGGCAGCTGTTTGCCGAAGGATCTTGGGGCGTTCTTGACGTCTGCGTCGCGAAACGGCATCCCGACAGCCGTATTTCGTGGTGCGCAGCGTACGAACGACGTAGCGCTGGAGCGCCTGGTTGAGCGGTCAAAGCACATACTGGCCGACGTCGACGACGCGAGAGTCTGCGTGGTTGGTGTGTCGTTCAAGCCAGCCAGCGATAGCGTTCGCTCCTCCCAGGCGATGGCGCTGGTGCGGGCTTTGTTGCGCGAGGGACTTAGGGTTGTGATTCATGATCCTCGAGCGGAGGCCAACGCACGCGCGGAGCTTGGCAGCAGCGTCGACTACGCGGAATCGCTGGAGGACGGCCTCAGCCAAGCCGACCTTGGCATCGTGATTGACGCGTCTTACGTCGATGCAGCGATGAGCGAGCGGATTGCTGACTTCAGGCTGGTCGATAGCCTTGGCAGGAAGTTTCCACGCTCGGCCACCGTTGAAAATAAGGC
The DNA here is from genome assembly GCA_964572535.1 of uncultured Dehalococcoidia bacterium. Taxonomy (GTDB): domain Bacteria; phylum Chloroflexota; class Dehalococcoidia; order DSTF01; family WHTK01; genus WHTK01. The sequence goes on along the minus strand of CAZNHI010000001.1, from coordinate 44,845 downwards.
GCAGCACCTCAAGACGACGTTTGCGTAAGTTGCACTTAGCATTATCTTAGATAGGACTGCGATTCGGGTAAGTGAAATTGGCGCGGGGTACAACGGGGGTAGCGTGGAGTTAGTGGGCTTCTTGTCGATTCTGCGGCGGCGGTGGTGGTTGCTGGTTCTCGGAGCCGTGTTGGCGGGAGTCGTCGGGTCAATGTATGCGGACAGGCAGACATCGCTTTACGAGGCCAACACGACACTCCTGATGAGGAACCAGGGCACAGGCATTACCGGGGCTTCTCAGCTGAATGATCTCTTGACCAATGAGCGTCTCATGAACACCTATGTTCAGTTCGCTTCGCGCAGGACTGTACTCGTAGAGGTGATCAGGCGATTGAACTTGCCTTTCACGGAAGCGCAGCTGAGGTCCAAGATTTCAGTTTCGTTGGTGCGGAACAGCCAGATCATCGAGATCTCCGCAACGGACCCGGACCCTGACCTGGCTGCCGAGATTGCAAACGCCGCGGCAGAGGTCTTCATTGCTGATGCTACGCAGACGTTGGGTCAGCAGAATGTTCTGCTTGTGGCTGACCTGGCGCTGCCCCCGGACAACCCTACAAGTCCCAATACCACCTTGATCGTGCTCATGGTTGTCGTGGTTTCCTTGTTGCTAACGTCGGGCGTGATACTCGTCCTTGAGTATATGGACGACACGATCAAGACGTTAGAAGACGTGGAGGTCGCTTCCGGTCTGCCGACCTTGGCCGTCATCGACCGACTGCACGGCCTTCGTTCGCAGAAACGCCGCCGGATGCAAAGCGCTGACCAACTCTCGGTGGAGGACTACAGGGATCTAAGAACAAGCCTCCATGTAGTCCGCCAGACGGGCGCACTGAAGACGATAATTGTAGCCAGTCCACACCGAGGCGAAGGGCGATCGCGCCTGGTCGCAAACCTTGGGTTCACCCTGGCTGAAGCCGGAGACTCCGTGCTGATCGTCGACGCCGACCTTCGGCACCCCTGTCAGCATGAGCTGCTCGGCACCCCCAATACAGCGGGGCTTTCGAGTGTTCTGACGAGCAAAGTAGGCGTCACCCAGTGGCCAATACATGCCCTTTCAGCAAACTTGGGAGTGCTTACTGGGGGGCCAGGACCGGTTCACGCGAGCGCTATTGCTTCATCGCGGATGCAGATGGTCGTTGCCGAAGCGGCGTCCGCCGTCGACTTCGTGATATTCGATAGCCCGGCCTTTTCGGCGGTGACGGATGCCAGCGCGCTGGCTCAGTTCGTCGACGCGACCGTTCTGGTAGTCGAGGCGGGTAGAACACGTGCCTCTGCGTTGAGGGCTATGGCCGCGACGCTGCAGCAACGAGGCGCGACAGTGGTGGGCGTGGTGATTACTAAAGGCAGATCGCCGCGCCGTGAACACCGTTCATACGGCAAGCTGCAACCGGAGGCGATGGGCGCCGTCGTCGTTCCGCAGCCGGAGGCACCAGAGAGCGTTGTTCCACCAGTTCAAGAACGCGGCCGAAGACAAGGTTTCACGGCCCAAGACCGCCGAAATAGCCGGTAGCGTAGAGCAGATGTGCTGAGGTAGCAAAGGCTACACGAGGCCAGGCACCTACCTAACTGTTGTCTGGTCGCCAAGGCGAGGAGGCCCGTCGCGATCTGGCAAGTTGTGGTAAGAAACGCCGCAAGCGGCTACCTGAAGGTCCTCGCGAGCCTCGGGCTCGGCTTCGTCCTTACGCCGATCATTATTTCCTACCTGGGCACGGAGGATTACGGCCTCTGGCTCCTGGTTTTAGCGATCGTGAACTTTCTTTCATTGTTCGATCTTGGGCTCAAACAGGCCCTGATCTGCGAAACCGCAGTCCGCCGGTCCCGCGGTGAAGAAGAGAAGGTACATGAGAGCCTGGGTGGTTTTCTTGTCGCTTTCACGGCCTTGGTGTCGTCGTCATGCTCGTGGCGGTTGCGTTCGCGCTGGTGGTGGCAGACCTCTTCAAAGTCACCGATGACAAAGTAGGCTCTGCCCAGTTCCTGTTGCTGGTTGTGGGCGCAGCCTGGGCCATCCAGTTCCCGTCCAACGTGGCTATGGGAGTCCTTCTCGGCTACGAACGATATGATGCATCCAACGCCATCGATATCCTGACGCGGCTGGTTGAAGGAATCGCAACCGTTGCAGTCCTGGTAGTTGGGGCCGGCGTCGAAGCGCTGGCTATCGTCTTGTTTTGTGCTGAGACGGCCAGAGCTGTCGCCAGGGTTGTCTACACGAGCCTTACGATTCCGCAATTTCGATTCAGGCGCCAGTCCTTCAACCTGAGGTTCCTGCGAGACGGCCGAAACTTCTCCTACTGCGTCGGGGCTGCTAACTCGGTCGTCAGCAGCCGTGCAGACCACTTGATCATTGGAGCCTTCCTGCCGCTGAGTGCTGTTGGTATCTACGGCGTTGGAATGCGGTTGGTTTCGCTTAGCCAAGTCTCTGGCGATTCAGCTAAACCATGTCTTGGTACCTTCAGCCGCGAGATTGGTCAACGAGCCTGAGAACCGGCGAGAGCTTGCAACCGTAATGCTCGAGGTTACCCGGATAAGCGGCGGCTTCATGACGGCCTTTGCATTAATGCTTATTGTCTTCGGCGAGAGCTTCCTTGAGCTGTGGATCGGGCCAGAAGTAGCAGATGCTTACATACCCCTGGTCATCCTCTCGCTCGCGTCAGTAGTCATGCTTACGGAGGACTTCGCCTCAAAGGTGCTACAGGCTAGCCACCTGCACAGGCTGGTTGCAGACCTCGGCGTAGGCACCATGGTTGCCAACCTTGTACTGAGCCTGACCTGGTCCAGGAGTTCGAGCTGATTGGCGTTGCCCTTGCCACGCTGATCCCCTTCTCACTGGCAGGCGCTATCGCACTGGTCCTGGGATGCCGTCTGGCTCAGATATCCCTTATCAGGTTCCTACGCACCGCAATCATGCCGTTCGTTGGGTCAGCACTGTTAGCGGGACTCGCCGGTTATGGGCTGCAGACCCTGGCGAGCGCGGACAGTTGGCCGGTTTTGGTCGTCGAAGCCGCGGTTGTGGCTCTGATTTACCTGACTGCATTCCTCCTGGTTTCGTTTCCGCTGCGTCAGATTTTCGCAGCCACGGTGATTATCACCGCGTATGCGCGAGTCCTCCCTCTGAAGCGTCCGGGTGGGGCAATCGGCGGTGGAGAAGGTCCCGCGGTCGCTGGCGACGAGTTGTAGGTTAGGAGAGGCGTGACCCAACCACCGAGGATGTGCTAGCTTCTTGGTGGTGCAGCCATAGACTGTGACTGGCTTAATCTAAGTGCTACCGAGTAAGGCAAGCGCGGACGGTTCATTGCTCGCGATCGTGGCAGCCACCGATCGGGTAACAAGGCTGAAGGAATGTGCGTTGGATAAGCGCATGGGTCATTGCGCTGAATTAAGGAGTGTCTCCTGCGTCGTCAAGAGCTTGCCGCTTATCGAAGGCCTGTCGACGTTATGTTTGCATGAATAGTGCTCCATGGCGCGTCTACTTCTCGTTTCTAATCGACTTCCAGTAACGGGTGATGGCGTCGCATCGGACGTCGCGGGCTGAACGATGCTCGAGCCGCCATTCAGCTCTTTCGACCAGGTTGAATCGGTGACGAGCATGCCCCGGCGGTTCCTGAGTTGGTGGAGTGTATTTCATGCGTCAACTAGCAAGGCGTCTGGTGACACGGGTGCGAGACTGGATCGAGGAGGACCCGTTCAGCCGTGCTAGAGCTGCAGGACACGCTTATCCGCGACTGAACGATCTCGCGACCAAGATAAGCTCAGTATCCGGCCGCAAGAGCTACGCCTGGGGAGTGGTGAATGCCGCGCATCTGGCAAGCGTCCTGGGTATCGGCAGCATAACTGCCGTTGAACTCGGAGTCGCATCCGGGACAAGCCTAATGAGTCTGGATGTGATTTCGCGAGAGGTCCAGCGCCTGATGGGGGTGCACGTTGACGTCTACGGCTTCGACACGGGCGTCGGCCTCCCGAAACCGGTCGATTACCGGGACGACCCGCATCACTGGTCCGAGGGTATGTACGGCATGGACGCAGACGGTCTGCGGCAACGCGTCGACCGCGCGCAGCTTATCCTGGGGCCCGTTTCAGAGACCGTGCCTCGTTTCTTATCGGAGGAACATCCCCCGATTGGCTTCATCTCCTTCGATCTCGATTATTACAGTTCCACAAGGGATGCGCTTGTAGTCTTCGACGCAGGCTATGAGAAGCTCATGCCGCGCGTGTACTGCTACTTCGACGACATCCTTGGCTTTACGTACAACGACTACACCGGCGAGCGCCTGGCGATTGCGGAGTTCAACTCCGGCCACCAAACCCAAAAGATTTCCCCGATCTACGGCCTCAAGTACTATGTGCCTCGGCGTGACGCCAACCAGTCCTGGGTCGATAAGTACTACCTAGCGCACTTCTTCGACCATCCTCTCTACGCGCACAATGACGGCCTCGAGGGCCAAGGGATCTAGCTTCATCTCCCGACTCGCGCTGGCTCACGCCATGTTGCGAGATCTTGCCTCAAGGAGAACCCAAGAAGCGGCCGCTTGACACAGAGGAGCTTCAGGTCAAGCCCCCGGAGCGGGGGAGGCAGACGACAAGTCACATAAAGGGCAGCATCCGCCAGTAGATTAGTTGGGTCAGCCTGTCCTGCCATGCTCTTGGGAAGAATACAGAGAGTAAATAGTGGGACCGTTCGAGGCCCAGATCGATTAGATGTCGACAGCGCCAACCTCGCCCGTCCGGCGTTTCAATCCTCACCCCCTCCGAAGAGGGGATGCAACCCCGTACGAACGTTTTCTGGGATGGAGTTCTGTTCTGGTCCGGCCAGCCGGGAGACTCAGCGCAGCGTGAAACCGATGCCGCGCACGGTTTGGACCAGTCGCCGGCCGCCGTTCGCCTCCAGCTTCTTGCGCACGTTCGTGATGTGCGTATCGAGCATCTTGTCGTCGATGAATTCGCCTTCCGGCCAGACGGCGGAGGCCAGCGTGTGCCGGCTGATGACGCGCTCGGACAGTCTTGCCAGCGTCTCTAGAAGAGCGAATTCCGTAGGAGTGAGGGTGATTTCCTGCCCAGCGCGGAGGCAGCGGTGGCGTTCCATGTCCATCACCAGGTCGTCAAACTCAATCTGACGCTGCTCGCGCGGGTGCCGCCGCAATACCGCCTCAATGCGCGCTGCGAGTTCTTCCAGGAAGAAGGGCTTTATTACATAATCGTCTGCGCCCGCGCGCAGCCCTTGTACGCGGTCGTTAACTGCATCGCGGTCCGTGATCATGATAATTGGTACGGAGCTCCACTCGCGCAGTCTCAGACAGACATCGATTCCGTCCACATCCCTGAGACCTAGATCAAGCAGCAGCAGGTCCGGGTTTTCACGCCGCAGGGCGCGCAGCGCTGACTCCCCGTCGGGGTAGCCAGTCACCTCATACCCTCGGCCCATGAGGTCTCGCGAGAGCAAGGAGCGGATCTCAACGCTGTCATCGACCACCATCACGCGCTGACTGTGTGATTGCTGTGGCCTTCGCCACTCCCGGCGCGCATCACGCCGGGGGGCATCTGATGTCGAGTTCATCTCTCCCTCGCTTGCACATGGCCTATTCCTCTGGTGCAGGCCTATTTGTGCATCAATAGTTCCAGAAGTATACTTCCGGAACGCTTTGAAACCAAGCATGCCGAATTCTGGGAAAATCAACCGTCAGGAGTAGCCTTGCGTAGGATAGCTTCAGGTAAAGTATCGGTCTTCGCCAGCCATGGACTAGTTCTTCTACACGTCGCCCAAACTCCTAACGCCACCATGCGAGAGATCGCATGGACTCTAGGGCTCACTGAACGGCGTATCGGCCGAATTCTCGGTGATCTCGAAAATGCGAACATGATCCGGGTTGCCAAACAAGGTAATCGCAATGTGTATTCAGTCGACGAGGACGCGGCTTGTCCCCACCCTTCGTTATCGGGCATCAGTCTTCGTGACGTCGTAGGCGCGATTAAGGGGCTTACCCCGGAACAAGATCGGCCGGCCGTGGGAAGCCTCTCGGGCCGTATCCTTCCCGGGTTTTTCATTCCATACATCCTTGCCGAGAGCGCGGGATTCCTACCGGTCTTGATCTAAGGCGTGTATGGCTTTAATAATCCGCTGGTTGGGGCGAGTGAGCGTAACGATGGCGCTTCGGAAGCCACACTGTCCGCTGAAAAGCGTCTTCTCTGAATCTGCAAAACTGTTGGCACACACCCCATTCTTACTCCATCAGTGGCTGGCGCACTGTCCTTGCCAAGACACTGCCTGGGGGCCTGGTTGACCGCCAGAATGAATCTCCTAGCGTATGGCCTTAACAGGTCGCTAGGGAAAATAGTCTGCCAGCGCCTGGCCTGTTTCCGACGATTTCTGTCGGATTTCTCGCAAATTCCTGAAAATTTTCTTATCACAGTCTGTGAGATAAGAGTCCCTCGCTAGACTCAATACTTGCAGTAGATTCAATACTTGGGCGTTGGTAGTGACTGCTTTTTCTTAAACCATTATGCCCGGAGGACGTTGCAGTCTCTTGCTCGATGTGGCGTTAGCTTTCTCCCAAGAACGGGCTGTGATCTGAGAATCCGGCCGGAAGAATCGGCCGTTCGGCAAGGAGGCCTGAAACTGAAACCGAGTAAACAGTCCGCTGCCTCGCGGGAGATCGTTGCTGGGTCTGCTCCCAAGGCAACCAAGCCCGCACAGGCCGGCGGAGACATAGCGCAGACGGCTTACGACGCAGCCGGAGGCCACCGAGCGGTCGCCGTACAAAGGCTCTCGTTCACTCGTTCACGCGCATTGCAAAAGCGGTTTCACCAGCTGATCCCGGCGGGCAGCCACACCTACGCGAAAGGCGACGACCAATACCCCGCAGAGTCCCCTGTCTACATCACTCACGGGCAGGGGTGCCACGTTTGGGACGCGGACGGCAACGAGTTCATTGAGTACGGTATGGGGCTGAGGGCCGTAGCACTCGGCCACGCCTACGCTCCCGTTGTCGAAGCCGCTTACCGGCAAATGCAGCTGGGCACCAACTTCACCCGACCCGGCGTGCTGGAGTTGAGCGCTGCCGAGAAGGCTCTTGAGCTGATCGATACGGCAGACATGGTCAAGTTCGCCAAGAATGGCTCCGACACGACCACAGCCGCGGTGAAGCTGGCGCGCGCCTATACCGGGCGCAACCTGGTAGCGGTGTGCGCGGACCAAGGATTCTTCTCCACGGACGATTGGTTCGTCAGCCACACTGCCATGAAAGCCGGCATTCCAAAGGCAATCAGCGACCTCACTGTCTCCTTCCACTACAACGACCTCGAGAGCGTACGCGACATGTTCGCGACTCATCCGGGGGAAATCGCTTGCCTGGTCCTGGAGGCGGAGACCAGCGTGTCTCCCGCGGACGGGTTCCTGCCGGGATTGCGGCGCCTGTGCGACGAGAACGGCGCCTTGCTCGTGTTCGACGAGATGATCACCGGCTTTCGCTGGCATGCTCGTGGGGCACAGAAGCTCTACGGCGTAACACCGGACCTCTCAACTTTCGGCAAGGCAATGAGCAACGGCTTCGCTCTCTCAGCCCTCTTCGGCAAGCGGGAAATCATGGAGCTCGGTGGCCTTCACCATGACAAAGAGCGAGTTTTCCTCCTCTCAACAACTCACGGTGCAGAGCAGACTTCGCTGGCGGCCGGGATTGAGGTCATGCGGATATACCAGGAGGAGAACGTCATCGAGCACCTGTACCACCAGGGCGAGCGCCTGGCCGCAGGCGTCGAAAGTCTTGTAGATGAGCTGGGCCTCGATGGCCATTTCGGTGTTTTGGGGAGGCCATCTAACTTGGTCTACTTCACCCGCGACCAGGACAAGAAGCCTTCCCAGCCTTTCCGGACGCTCTTCATCCAGGAAATCCTCAACCGCGGCATCCTGGCGCCCTCATTTGTCGTCAGCTACTCGCACACGGACGCGGACATCGACGCAACGATCGAACGCGTCGGCGAGGCGCTAGTCGTCTACAAGAGAGCGCTTGAGGACGGTGTGGAGAAATATCTCCGGGGCCGCCCCGTGAAGCCGGTATTGCGAACGTACAACTAATGGCGGCGTTTGAGACGCGGCTAGTAAGACGGCCACCCTCGAGGGTTAGCGCTCGATGATGCCACAGGCCTCAAGCCCGACCGAACCGCAGGGAAGGACCGGCCAGCTAAGGATCCGGTTCATCGGCGCCTCGGGCAACTACAACACGGTGACTACTCAGGGACATCGAATCCACGAAGGCATCAGCGGACTCGGTGAGCCAGGCGTGACATCGGACATCGTTTTGCTTCCCGGAGACTTCTTCTGGTCGAGGATTCCCAAATGGCATTTCAGGTTCGACGAGACATGGCTGGCACTAATCCGAGATGTCGACATCGTCGTCATCGTAAAGTGTGCTCTCTTTAGAGGGTTCGACAAAGTTGCCTCGCGATTCAAGGCCATGTGCGAGCGCAACAACGTCGTCCTTGTGAGCTCGCCTGGCGACGGGCCGGGAGCGGATGGACGCCGTGAGACAACCGATCTCCTTTCCGAGCGCATCGCCGACTACGTTGTCTGCATCTCCAGGTTCCAAAAGGAATTGTTCGCCGACATGCGGGATCCCTCGACGGTCATGTACGTCGGCGAAGCATTACGCCCCCACGACGGGACAGTTGAAATCCGGCCCGAGGTCCGGAAGGTAATCTGGGAGAACCCACCCCACCAGGACCCAAAATTTGTCCCCGCTCGCGTCGGGATTCCACGGACCGAATTCATTGAGTTTGAGACAGCAATTAGGAAGTTCTGCGAAGACCGCGGCGCATCCCTCGTGACCCTGGGAGTCTGGCGTGACCAGCAGTCGGACGCTGAGTGGCAAGATGCTCTTCTGGGAGCCGACATTGCCATCGAGTGCAAGTCGCTGGGTAAGCGCTACTCCCCCTATCAGCTGCAAAAACCGGCGATCAAGGTGCAGAACTACCTTTCGCTCGGCCTACCGGTTGTATGTGATTCTCTCCCGGCCTACGTGGAACTGGCCAAGGAAACGAAGCTCCTGCTTGCAGATTCCGTCGACGAGTGGAAACGCAGCCTGACGCTCCTGTTCGAGAGCGCCGAGTTGCGGGCAGAGATGAGCGCAGCAGGCAGGCGAGCCGCCTCAGCTTCAAGCATCCCTGCCGTAGCGAAGCTCTACGTATCGTGCTTTGAAAAAATGCTCACTCCAGTGCGAGCGCGCCGCTAAGGGCAATAACAGCACTCGCTTACTCGCGTTATATATGGAAGTGGCACGACAATGCCATGCTCCGAAAGAGCGGTGAACGCTATCGTTCCAAGCAGGAGAGCCGACTGTAAGCGGGGGCGATTCTAAGCCAAACAGGATCACCAAAGGTTCCCAGGGCGTCACGCCGAGCGCGCGCGGGGCTCCGGTTTCCCGCCTTGCGTCGATCAACTCAACGTGGTGCACTAATTACCCGGGGCGAGGAGGCGCACTCACGATCTGGTCTGTAGTCCTAAGAAACGCCGGAAGCGGCTACCTGAAGGTTTTGACCAGCCTTGGGCTCGGCTTCGTCCTTACGCCGATCATTATTTCCTACCTGGGCACGGAAGATTACGGCTTGTGGCTCCTGGTTGCCGCGGTGGCCGGTTACTTCTCGCTGTTCGACCTTGGGTTGAAGCGGACTCTTATCCATGAGACGGCTGTGCGCCGGGCTCGCGGCGAGGAAGACCAGATCCGCGAGAGCCTTGGTAGCTTCACGATCGCCTTCACGGCTCTCGGGTCAGTGATCATGCTGGCGACGGTAGCGCTCGCGCTTGTGATGTCGGATCTCTTTACGGTTCCCGATGGAAAGGAAGGTACGGCGCAGTTCCTCCTGCTGCTTGTGGGTGGAGCCTGGGCGATTCAATTCCCTTCAAATGTCGCGTTGGGGGTGCTTCTTGGCTATGAACGCTACGACGCGGCTAACGGCATCGATACATTGGTTCGGTTGGTAGAGGGGACTCTCAGCGGCACGGCCTTGATACTGGGAGCCGGCCTGGAAGCGCTCGCCATTATCATGTTCTGTACCGAACTGGCGAAGACCGTCGCGAGAGTTGCATATACCGCTGCTGCCATCCCGGCGTTCCGAATCTCGCGCCGTTCGTTTCACCTGATCCGTCTGCGAGAGACCAGCAAGCGCAACCTTTCGTTCTTTGTCGGGTCAGCCAATTCAGTCATCAACAACCGCGCTGACCTTCTGATCATCGGAGCCTTCCTGCCTCTGAGCGCCGTTGGAGTCTATGGCGTGGGTTTGCGGTTGATCCAGCTAGGCAGGGCTCTTTCGATTCAAGTAAACGAAGTCCTGGTACCCATGGCGTCGAGATTGGCTAGCGAACCGCAGGACCGTGGAGAGGTTTCATCTGTATTGATAGACGTTACGCGGATCAGCGGTGGTCTGATGACCGCATTCGCGCTGATGTTCATCCTCTTCGGTGACAGCTTCCTGGACCTCTGGATCGGGCCCGAAGTCAGGGACGCTTACGTACCGCTGGTGATCCTTTCCGTGGCATCCGTGATCATCCTGACCCAAGACTTCTCGGCGCGGCTGCTGCTGGCAAGCGAGCTGCATCGGGCATACGCGGCCCTCAGCGTTGGCGTTATGGTTTCAAACCTCACTCTCACCGTCATCCTGGTCCAGGAGCTGGAGTTATTGGGTGTTGCCCTGGGGACACTGATCCCCTTCTCATTGGAAGGCGTGATCAGCCTGGGCCTGGGCTGTCGACTGGCACAGCTCTCGCCGCTCCGGCTCCTGCGCGCAGGGATCCTGCCGTTTCTGCTGGTAGCGGTACTGGCAGGACTGGAGGGCCACGCGCTCCGGGCGTTGGCATACCCTGACAGCTGGCCAGTGCTGGTTGCAGAAGTGGCTCTCGTGGGCTTCACCTATGTGGCTGGCTTCCTGGTGATGTCGGTTCCGCTACGTCAGCTCCTTGCGGCAAGAGCCTTCGCCAGGCCCTTCGTACAGAGTCTTTCTAAGCGGCGGGCCGAACGTCTATCTGGGAGCAGTGAAGGCGTGATCCCAGGAGACAAGCCGTAGTTCCGCCATGGCTATGATTCAGGGAATCCGTTCCTTCGGCCACAAACTTCGACGTCACGTCTCGTCGCTGATGACTCCGACGATGAAGTCAGTGCTCGTCTTGCCGGATGCGGAGTTCTGCCGGCTGATCGAAAAGACCGCAATACCTCCGGATACGGCCGGCGATACAGCAGCCATCATTCGCCACTTCGGCGAGCGTCCTGGTGACTCGTGGCCGGACTTGGCGCAGCCTCTGAGGGACCTGGACTTCGACCTGAGAGATGCCACGAGGGAAGAGCTCTTACGGCGCGCCGATGCCATCCTTGAAGGCCGCTTTACGATCCTGAACCACAACCCGCTCTTCACGACGGACGGAGCGATCGACTGGTCCACGAACCCTACCGATGACCGCGAATGGCTCTGGGCGTTGCATCGCCACCAGTGGTGGGTGATGCTGGCGGCTGCGTACCGCGAAACCTCAGATGAGAAGTATGCAGCCCGGATCCTGACGGAACTCCGCTCCTGGGTTGCGCTGTATCCACCACCATCGAAGATCGACGAGCAGAGTCCGGCCTGGCGCCTGATGGAGGTTGGACTACGCCTCCGTGAGAGCTGGCTGCCCACGTTCGGCATCTTGTGTCGCGCCTCGCGAAGCTGGAGCAGGGACCAGCTGCTGATGCTACGTTCGATTTACGATCACGCATCCTTCATCGCCTTGTTTGAGTCTCATCTGGCGCACCGAAGCTACAACCACCTGCTCAGGGAAGCCAACGGTCTGGCCTACGCGGGTACGTTCCTGCCGGAGTTCGTGGAGGCTGCCCGATGGCGCAAGACCGCGTTCTCACGCCTGGCGCGCGAACTAGCAGTCCAGGTCAACGACGACGGGTCGCACATCGAAGTCTCCACGGGCTACCTGTGGATGGTGGTGGACGAGCTTGAGCATGCGCTAGGGCTCGCCAAACGTGGCGACCCGCTTCTACACAATGATCTGCTCAGGGTGCTGGAGGCGATGTATGGCGTCCTTGCTTACGTCATGAGGCCGGACGGGACAACGCCGTCATTGAACGACGGCGACATGGAAGACCGGGCAACGCAGCTGGGTAGATTGCTTCGCGCGGGCGAGCGCTACGGGCGCAGAGACCTCACATGGGTTGCCACTCAGGGAGAGAAGGGGGAAGCGCCGGCGACTACTTCCACCGCATTCGCCGACGCGGGCTGGTTCGTGATGCGAAGCGGCTGGTCTTGCCAAGAGCACTACCTCCTGCTGGATGCCGGCCCGTACGGTGGTCCGCACGGCCACGAGGACATGCTCAGCATCGAGGTTGCAGCCTTCGGCAAGCCCTTCCTCGTCGACTCCGGTTCTTATACGTACAACAGGAACGATCCGCGCCGAAACTACTTCGTGGGCTCGCAGGGCCACAACACTGTCCTGGTTGACGGGATGAGCCAGTTGCGGCGCTGGCAGCGGGGTAGTCTCTCTCCCAAGCGCGGGACCAAGAGCGCTGCAGGTTGGGAGACTGGCGCGAGGCTTGATTATGTTGTCGGCGAGTATGCCGGCGGCTACGGTTTCCTGCGAGTAAACCAGCCAGGAGAGGAATCACAGATCAAAGACGTAATCCATAGGCGTCATGTGATCTTCGTCAAGCCGGACTACTGGTTGCTACTAGATCAGCTTGAGGCATCCTCGCCTCACTCCTACCAGTTGCTGTTCCATGTCGCGCCTGACGTGGGTGTGAGTAAGGCGCCGGGAAAGCGAGCTCTGCTACAGTGTGAAGAGGGTTGCCTGGCGATAGTGCCTGCTGAGCCAGAGAGACTACAGCTTGCAGTCCGGTCTGCCAGCGAGAACCCGGCCCAGGCATGGTATTCGCCGCGATACGGGTCGATTACGCCTTCGAACGAAGTCGTGTACGAAACGTGCGCAGACGCCGGCGTAACCGTTGCCACCCTTCTATGGCCCACGAGTGACCCAAGACGCCTGAGCGAGGTCGATTTGAGATTCGAAAGCCAGCCCGGTGCGCTGGTTGCGACCGTCAAAACCGCACACGGCACGGATCAAATTACGGTCTATCCCAACGCAACGCTATCCCGCGTGGCGCTCCGGCGTCTGGATGAAGAAGGCCGGGAAATTGAAGTCAGATGAAAGTGGCACGAGGGGCGGAGGCGTGACGGCGTGGAGTTGCCTCTTTCATCCTACATCCGTCGCGTGCAAAGGAAGCTGCGCTGCGGACGCCACCGGCAGAGGGTTCTGCCTTTCTACCGAGGGGACTAATGTTGAAGTTCAGCGCTCGTCCTAAACTGCCTTCTTGGGGGTCACTTCTGATTGCAGCAGTGATTCTGGGTTCAGCGGCGTGCGGTGGTGGGGGTGGCGAAGGCTCGCGCGGCCCACAAGTGGCTGAGCGGGTGCACATCAGCACTGCAAACCCGCGCTACCTGGAGTGGCGTGAAAGCCTGATCTACCCCCTGGGCGTAACGGAGTCGGGTCCGGAGACCTGTGACGGGCAGAACGGATGGACGCCAATTTCCAGTGGATTCGATTGGCAACCGGACCTGGAGAAGATGCTGGCGCATGGCGGCAACTTTGCCAGGGTCCTGCCGTACTTCCCTCAGCACCCAATCATGCCATGGGCAAAGACCCCCGACGGCCGCTTCGACCTGTCAGTCTTCGATGAGACGTGGGTCACTCGCCTGAACCAGTACTTTGCGTGGACCGAAGAACGCGGCGTCGTAATACTGCTCGAGGTTTTCGACAATTGGTCGTTCCAGAACATGGAAGTTGGCTGGGCGAACAACCCCTGGAATCCGGTCAAGAACGTGAACTACGGACCGGAGGAGATTTCGAAGACAACATCTCGCGAGAACGTGGCGATATACAAAGCCGTGACCGACGAGAAGGAAGTCGCACTTGGCCTGCTACAGACGTACGTGAATAAGCTGCTCGACGAGAGCCTTCCTTACGGCAACATTATTTACGACATAAGCAACGAGTCAAACGCCCCGCTGAGTTGGAGTGTCTATTGGGCTAACTACATACGCGAGTATGCCTCAGCCCGCGGTATAAATGTGATGGTAGGTGAGATGCCACATGCTTTTGAGCCGTCAACCGGCCTCGCTCCGATCCTCACCAACAGCAGTTTCGATTTTGCGGATGCGTCTTCCGTAACCTCGGAGGACAAGTTTGGCCAGGACAACGAGAGGGCCGAGGTTGAAGGCACGGATCAGGTGCTCACTCAAGCCGCGGCTACGGTTAAGAAGCCGATCACGATCGGCAAGATATATTACCGTTCAGCAGCGACGTTATGGTCGAAGTTCATCAATGGTGCGGCTGCTGTCCGCTTCCATCGCAACTGCGCGCGTGGAGGCTCGGACGAGGACAGCCCGGAAACATACTTCAGATACGTCGAGAACCTGAGGACGTTCGTCAACGAGCTGGACCTGTCTTTCGAACTGTCGATGGAGGATAACCTCGCGAAGGTGTCGCCCGAGGGCGTTCATGTCGATGTTCTCGCTGCTCCTGCGAAATGGTACGCGGTCTATCTCTACAAGACCGACCGCAATCTCCGGCAAGTCGAAGTCAGCATCGACTTACCGGCGGGGAAGCAGACAGCTCGGTGGTTCGACCCAGAGGCTGGAGTCTGGACACACGCACAGGCTAAGGGCTCCGCATCGAACTCGTTTGAGACGCCTAGCTTCAATGGCAGCATTGCCCTGCTGGTGACCTATGACGCTGACTAGCACGATGCCAGGTTCCGGTCGGCATAGAAGAAACGTGTAGTGATGACGCAGAAGACGCTCCAAGTTGACGATAAGGTGGACGCCTGCATAGGATTTCCGGTATCGCTTGAGGACAGGGCGGATAATGACGTGAATGAGTCTTCATCCCCAGAGCCGGCAATGTTACGCACGAATGGGCGTTCTCTCAAGATCAGGGTCCGATTCATCGGCGCGCTGGGGAACTTCAACAGCGTTTCCACGGTAGGGATCCGGATCCAGCGAGGTATAAACGCCATTCCGCAATCGAAGGTGACAGCGGACCTGGTCCTACTGCCGATGGACTTCTTCGCTTCGAGGCTGCCGTTCCTACAGTTCCGAACAAAGTCGTGGCATTCGTTGGTAGCCGATACGGACGTGGTGGTGATCGTCAAATCAGCGCTGTTCAGTGGGTTCGAAAGGGCGGCACCAGCGTTCAAGGCCCTGTGCGAGCGGAACGGCGTCATGCTCGTCAGCTCACCGGCCGACGGTCCCGGCTCGATCGGAGGCTCGGAGATTGACCACTTCTCCGCGTCTATCGCAGACTACGTCTTCACAATCTCTCCGTACCAGCACGAGATGTTTCTGGGCCTCCGGGACAGCGCAACCGTCTTCTACGCAGGCATGGCCAACCGGTCTCTAGTGGAGGCCAAGATACCGATTCGCGACCAGGTCAAGACGGTGATCTGGGAGAATCCGCCGCACCATGACCCGAACTTCGACGCCACCCGCTTCGGCATGCCAAGGGCGGACTACATTGAATTCGAAAGCGCCATTGAGCGGTTCTGCCAGGCGCGAGGAGCAACCCTGCAAACCTTTGGCGTCTGGCGGGATGAAATGACCGACGATGAGTGGCAACAACTCCTGCTCGGGGCGGACATTGCCATCGAATGCAAGTCGCTGCATGGCCGCTACGCCAAATTCCAGCTACAGAAGCCCTCACTGAAGATCCAGAACTACCTGGCGTTTGGGCTTCCGGTGGTGTGCGATCCGTCGCCGGCTCACCTTGAGCTGGGAAAGACCGCGAGGCTTTTCTACGCGGACAACATCGAGGATTGGGAGAAGTGCTTGAGTCAGCTCTTTGAGAGCGCGGAGTTGCGAGCGGAGATCAGCAGCCAGGGGAAACAGGCCACCCTGCCATTCAGCGTCTCGGTAATCTCCGCCTGGTACGTCTCGCGGTTTGAACAGATGCTCGCCCGAAATCAAATCGTCTTCTCAAGACCATAATGTTTGGCCTGCAAGGACGTTGTAAAGAAGAGTAGGGTCAGAAATCGTCAGCTGAATTAAGGATGCCTCGGGAAAGAGGGTTTCGAAATAGGAATGGATTCCATCGGCCAAGAATCACGTTTTCGCGCAGGACGGCACGGCAGCCTAGCGAATCACAAGGTTTCGCACAGACCATGTCCCCTGCTGATCAGGCAGTCGTTAGTGGCTGGGCGCCCGGGATGAGACTCGAAGAACCGCGACGTAAGTCGACGGTATGGCCGGTGGTGATCCTCTGCGGCGGTAAGGGGACACGGATATCGGACGTATCTCAGGGTCTGCCGAAGCCTCTGGTGCCGATCGGTGGATTTCCAATCCTGTGGCATATCATGAAAATATACGCCCACCAGGGGTTCACCGATTTTGTGCTCTGCCTGGGCTATAAGGGTGACTTGATCGAAGCCTACTTCTCGGACGAGTCGTTCAGTGAACGCTCCCCATTCAGCGTGCCGCCGCTAGATAAACGGCGTGATGCAGGCTGGAACATCACCTTTGCTTACACGGGGGAGAACACGCCCACGGGTGGCAGGGTGAAACAGGTGGAGCATCTCTTTGACAGCGATCGCTTCATGCTGACCTACGGCGACGGCCTGGCCGATATCGCCCTCGGCCGGCTGGCGGCCTATCACCTGCAGATGGCAAGGGTCGGGACGGTCACCGGCGCAAGAGCTGAGTCGCAGTTCGGAGTCATCGAGACCCGAGGCGGCATAGCGACATCCTATAAGGAGAAGCCGCTCCTGGAGCACCGGATCAACGGTGGGTTCTTTGTCTTTAGTCGTGCGATCTTCGACCACCTGGATTCTGATGCCGGCCTGGAGGATGTCGTGCTCGGCAAGCTCGTTGCCACGGGCGAACTAGCGGTATTCGAACACGATGGCTTCTGGCGCTGCATGGACACGCGCAAGGACTACGAGGCCCTGAATGGAATGTGGCAGGCAAACGAACGGCCCTGGCAGATTTGGCCACCCTTGGACCTGACGAACGACTCTTTGATGGTAACTAGGGAGCGCTGATATGGTGGATACACTCAGCAAGAAGAACGAGGCGTGTCGCGTCTGTGGCAGCAGAGAACTAACGATGTTCCTGTCACTAGGCGAAACGCCTCTGGCTAACAGCTACCTGACGGAGGAACAACTGCGCCAGGACGAGCCCCGCGTCCCGCTCGAGGTTTACTTCTGCGGGGGCTGCGGCCTCGTACAGCTAGTCGACATCGTGCCGGCGGACGTGCTGTTCCGGAACTACCTGTATATACCGAGCACGTCAGACACACTGCGCACTCACTTTGCCGAACTCGCGTCTGACCTGGCGGGCGTCGCGAAGCTGGGCAGTGAAGATCTGGTGGTGGAAATCGCCAGCAACGACGGGTTGTTGCTGAAGGAGTTCCGTAGACTGGGAATCCGGACCCTGGGTGTCGAACCGGCGCTGAACATCGCCGAGGTTTCGCGCCAGGACGGACTGGAAGTAGTCACCGAGTTCTTTGATTCGCGAACGGCTGAGGCCGTAGGCCGGAGCCACGGGAAAGCCAGCGCGATCGTTGGGACCAACGTCCTGGCGCACGTGAACGAAGTCAAAGACTTCCTGAACGGCGTCGAGGGACTCCTGACGGAGGATGGGGTCGCCTGTTTTGAGTTCCCACACCTCCTGGAACTTCTGGAGCACTGCGAATTCGACACGATTTACCACGAGCATCTTTCGTACTTCTCGCTCCAGGCGATCTCCAGGCTCTTCCGGTCCGTTGGCCTGACAGTCTTTGATGTGCGCCGGAAGCCGATTCACGGCGGTTCGCTGCGTGTCTTCGCTCGCAAGAGTGGCCCCGGCGTAGAAGAAGGTCCGGCTGTGCAAGAGTTGTTGCAGCTGGAGCGTGACAAGGGACTCATGGAGCTTCCGACCTACATCGAATTTGCAGAGCGCGTATCTGAGCTCAAGGTCAAGTTGAGAGAGCTGCTGTCCGGCCTGAAGGCAGAGAATAAACGCATCGCCGCGTACGGTGCCGCGGCAAAGGGCATGACGATGCTGTCTTACTGCGAAATCGGCAGCGAGACGCTGGAGTACGTCATCGACCGGAGCCCTTACAAGTACGGACGCTGGACGCCCGGCAGCCACCTCCCGATTCTGCCTCCGGAGAAACTAGCCCAGGACCCGCCGGACTATCTGCTGCTGCTGGCGTGGAACTTCAGCGAGGAGATCATCCAGCAGCAGCGGGCTTTCGGCCAGGCCGGCGGCAGGTTCATCGTCCCGGTCCCGGAGCCGAGAGTTGTTTAACGTCGGCCGGGGAATTGAACTGCTTCGCCCCGTTTCACCTCGTGAGGAAAGGCGATGATTCACGGCGTTCACCTGACTCCCCTGGCGAAGATCTGTGACGAGCGCGGCCGCGTCATGCACCTGATGCGCTCCGATTGGCCGATCTTCGGCGGCTTCGGCGAGGCTTACTTCTCCGTCGTGAATCCCGGCGTGGTGAAAGGCTGGCACCTGCATCAGAGGGTCACGCTGAACTACACGGCGGTAAGCGGAATGATCAAGGTGGCGCTCTACGACCCGCGTCCTGACTCTCCGACGAAGGGCGACGTGAACGAGTTCTTCCTCGGCGAGCATAACTACCAACTGATCACGATCCCGCCGGGCATCTGGAACGGCGTCAAGGGGATTTCTACCCAGGAGGCCATCATCGCGATCTGCTTGGACCAGCCGTATGACTCTTCAGAAATAGAGCGGGTCGACCCGTTCGAAAACGAGATCCCGTACGACTGGGCTCTCAAGCAAGGCTGAACGACTACTAACTCAGAACCTTAGAAGGACAGGTGAATACTTTGGCAAGAATTCTCGTAACCGGACATCTTGGCTACATCGGAACGCACGCTGTTGACGTGCTAATGAAGGCCGGACACAAGGTCAGAGGCATCGACATTGACTTGTACGAAGGCTGCGACTTCTATACGGTGCCGCAGCCGCACGAGAGCCTGATCAAGGACATTCTCGAGGTGGAACCGAGCGATTTCGAAGACATCGACGCTGTGATCCACCTCGCGGGGTTGTCTAACGATCCCCTGGGTGAACTGGACCACGAGCTGACACGAAGAGTGAACCACCAGGGAACGGTGCGTCTTGCGGAGTGCGCGAAAGCGGCCGGCGTCCCACGGTTTATCTTCTCCAGCTCCTGCAGCATCTACGGGAAGTCAGGCGACGCCATCCTCACTGAGGAAGATGAAAGCGTGCCCGTAACCACTTACGGTGAAACGAAGATTCAGTCAGAAGGCGTGCTCTTCGAAATGGCGGATGACTCCTTTTCACCCGTCTCGCTGCGCAACGCGACGGCCTATGGCAGTTCGCCCAGGCTGCGACTTGACCTGGTGTTGAACAACTTGTTGGCCTGGGGTTACGCGACGGGGGAGATAAGGGTGATCAGCGACGGCTCGCCCTGGCGGCCACTGGTGCACTGCCGGGACATCGCTAGAGGGATGGCCATGATTGCGGAGGCGCCAAGAGATCTGATCCACAACCAGATCTTTAACTTCGGCCGAAGTGATGAGAACTACCGGGTGAGAGAACTCGTGGATATCGTCAAGGAAACTGTGAAGGACTGCACAGTCGTATACACGGGTGAAGGCTCGCCCGACTCGCGAGACTATCGCGTCAGCTTCGAGAAGTTTGAAAGGACGTTCCCAGACTTCAAGTTCCTGCACACAGTTCGCAGCGGCGCCGCCGAGTTGCATGAAGACTATAAGAGATTCGGCATGACGAAAGAGATTATCGAGGGGCCGCTCTACATCCGCCTGAAGGCGCTTACGGCACGTCTCGACAAGCTTGAGCGCGTCAACCCTTGATATCGGGTTAACGGGCCGGCGCGGGCATGCAGTATCGCGGCGGCGGATTCTGTCCCCATGACCGCATCCGGCCTGGTGGCGGCAGGATTGTGTGCGCCTCAGACGCGTCTCCTGCGGAGCCGAGAGGTATGTCAGCCGCGGGCTACGGCGACCTCCCCGGAAACTCGACGAGCCTGCTGGGAGACTTGACGCATCGTGATGCTGACCACCGAAATGTCAGGAAAAGAAGCCTGCCCTGTCAAGGAGAAATGATGCTCATCCCGCACTTCAGGGTGACCTCTGCGAACCCAGACTATCGAGCTTTGACAGCCGTCGTTACTTGGGATAGAGATGAAATGCGCTTCTTAGTGAAACCTTAATACGTGCCTCGCTCAACAGAGATACAGTCCATGTAACATTCTTCGCGGAGTATCGTTCCTGGTTTTCGAAGGAAGCGCAACGTCTAGCTGCGCTTTGCGTGGGGAGCTTGGCTTCTTCACCTAAGGAATGGAGTCCATGACGCACCGATTTTCGTCAGCTGTCATCAGCACTAAAAGCATGCTAGCGAGCTTAATTGTGCGAGATAGAATGCTGCTCGGCTCCTTGTAGCTGGGCTGGCATCGGGGATCCAAGCCTGCATGAGGACGTCAAGTGAGGTGGCTTCGCTAAGACCGGGGAGCTGCTCAACTCAGAAATCGGAAGTCTTGAGTTAGCGCTGTAGAATGCTTATGAACGTCGAATCTAAGGGAAAGAACGAAACAGCACTCAAGCGTTTCGGGAGTTTGGTTTCAACAGATGCGAGTGAATCGCGATCGCGAATCGCACCTGAAACATTCTATCGTAAATACGGCAAGCGCATACTTGACATAGTTATCGCTTTCATGCTGATGATTTTGATGGCGCCTATCGTGCTGGTGCTTGCATTTGCTGTTGTCCTGACTTGCGGGTGGCCCCCATTCTATGGCTCCGTCCGTAGGGGCAAGCATGGACAGTTCAGGATGTGGAAGATCAGGTCCATGATCAAGGATGCGGATCGACTGCTGGCGCACTGGCGGGAAACCGGCAGTGACCTGGTAGGGGCATTCGACACCGAGTTCAAACTGAAAAACGATCCGAGAGTGACACGCCTGGGGCGAATGATGAGGAGGACGAGCCTGGACGAGCTCCCGCAGATCTGGAATGTTCTGCGGGGCCAGATGAGCCTGGTGGGGCCGCGGCCTGTGAGTGAGGCAGAGCTCAAAAAGTACGGAGACGCCAGGCAGGAATTGCTTTCCATGAGGCCTGGGATGACGGGCCAGTGGCAGCTAGAGGGCCGCGGGCGCATCACCTATCCAGAGCGCATGTACGTCGAGTTGGACTACTGCCGGAACGCGAATCTTGCCGGTGACCTTAAAATCCTGCTGCGAACCCTGGCCGTACCCATGAGAGGCGAGGGAGTTTGAGGAGTCTGGTCCGCAACTCTGCCTTGGGTCTAGGAGTTGCTGCTTGAAGCGCAAGACGGTTCTGCACATCGCTACCCGGTTCCTCGACGGTGGTTCCGAGGGCAGACTGACAGACGTGATACGTGCCTTGCCAGGGGATGAGTTCGAGCATCGCCTCTTGCTTGGCATCGACCACGACCTCGACAAAATACGCGAAAGGCTCGGCGAGTGCCGCATCACGATCGAACCGCATTTGCGGCGGGAGATCGGTCCACGCGATGACCTTCTGGCGCTGATGGGTATGACACGATTCATCAGAAGGGGCCGATTTGACGTCGTACACACCTGCCAGTCCAAAGCCGGTATCCTCGGGCGCCTCGCGGCAAAGCTGGCCGGCACCCCTGTCGTCCTGCATAGCCTCTCAATGGCCAACTTCTTCGACGACGGCTTGAGTTCGTTGTCGCCGGTGTTTCGTAATGCTGAGCGACTTGTCGGCTTGTGGACAGATGCCTACATCGTGGTGGGAGGAGACCTCAAGCGGCGATACATTGAGTCCAAGATTGGATCTGCAGACCGCTACCACATCGTCCGGACGTCTATCGATGTCAAGCGCTTCCAGGAGGCTAGCAGGCTGGAGCGCCGCGAAGCTCATTGCATGCTGGGCCTGCCGCCGGACGAGAGCCTGGTGTGTCACGTTGGTAGCCTGCAGGCGCGCAAGGGCGTCCTGGAGCTGCCGGCATATCTGCGGGCGTTGAGAGCGGCGAGCCCTCGGCCTGTCCGGCTGCTGATCGCCGGCGAAGGCGAGCTGGAGTCTCAGTTGCGGGCCGCGTTCGCTGCACAGGGCTTGTCGGGTGCGGTCACGTTTCTCGGCTTCACCAGAGAGGTAGCCACCGTCATGGCTGCGTCTGACTGTGTGGTCCTTCTGAGCCAGGCAGAAGGGATGCCTCAGGTGCTGGTGCAAGCCGCGGGCGTGCGGCGTCCGTTCGTGTCCTATCCGGTAGATGGGGCGTTGGAGCTGATTTCGCTGGGCGCCACCGGGACCATTACTTCCGCCCGAGATCCCACGGCTGCGGCTCGGGCGACCGTCCCTTATCTCGGGGCGGACAACGCAGCTGCGGCGGTAGACTTGACAGAATGGGAGACTGAGTACGTATACGAAGCCTATCGTCGCCTCTTCTTCGAGCTAGCGCGACAGCCGAGCTGAGCCGCATGATTGAGATGGGAGACTAGTACATGAACGCGTTGATTACGGGAGCCGCGGGCTTCATTGGGTCACACCTCACTGATAAGCTCCTCAGTGAAGGCTGGTGCGTGACCGGCGTCGACTCGTTCACGGACTACTACGACAACTTAGTTAAGGAGCGCAACCTCGAGGCCTCACTCCGTGACAGAGACTTTCGGCTGGTCACGGCGGACCTGCTGGAGGCCAACATTGAGGATTTGCTCGACGGAATCGATGTTGTCTTCCACCTGGCGGGCCAGCCGGGAGTCAGGGGCAGCTGGGGCACAGACTTCCGCACGCATGTTGAGCGCAACATCGTCCTGACGCAGAAGATGCTTGAGGCCGCAAGATCCCGTAGTCTGCGGAAGTTTGTCTTCGCCTCATCCTCTTCGGTGTACGGTAACAGTGCTCATTACCCCACAGCCGAGAGCAGTCCGCAGTTGCCGGTATCTCCGTATGGTGTGTCGAAGCTGGCAGCAGAGAAACTCTGCCTGGCATACGGGCAGACGTTTGGTATCCCGATCGTTGCCTTGCGCTACTTCACCGTGTACGGGCCACGGCAGCGGCCCGACATGGCGTTCAACCGCTTCATAACCTGGATGAACCAGGGGAGTGAAGTCGTCGTCTACGGCGATGGGACACAGCGTAGGGACTTCACGTTTGTCGCGGACGCCGTGCAGGCAACTATCCAAGCGGGCATTTGCGAAGCTGCAGGCTTGGCGCTCAACGTGGGTGGAGGTAAAAGCGTCGCCCTCGCCGACGTTCTGAATGAGATAAGCAAGATCCTGGACAAGCCGTTGCGGATCAAGAGGGAACCCAGGCAGCTGGGCGACGTTGAGGTGACGGGGGCGGACATCACACTGGCTCGGGAGCTGCTGGGCTACAGTCCGTCGACGCCGCTGGCGCAGGGCCTACGCGCCCAGGCGGAGTACCAGGAAGCGGTATCGTAGCTCCGCGAATGAAGGGCACCGCCTCGTGAGCAGATCCTCCATACCTTTCGTCAGCGTTATCATCCCCGTCTACAACGATGCGATCCGGCTGGAGAAGTGCCTCAAGGCCCTGGAAGCCCAGCGCTACGCGTCTGATCGCTACGAGGTTGTGGTAGTCGATAACGGCTCGAGCGAGCCGATGCAGCCGACAATCAGCAAATTCAAGCACGCGGTCGCTGCCTACGAGGCTCAGCCCGGCTCTTACGCTGCCCGCAACAAGGGCATTGAGCTGGCGAAGGCGGACGTCCTGGCCTTCACAGACGGTGACTGCATCCCGCACGAGGACTGGCTGGCCAATGGTGTGCAAACGCTGGCCCAGAACGCCGGCTGCGGGCTGGTCGGCGGCAGGATCGACATCTTCTTTGCCGACGAAAAGCGCCCGACGGCTGTCGAGTTGTTCGACGCGCTATGGGGCTTTCCTCAGGAGGAGTACATCTCGATCGACCAATACGCCGTGACGGCCAACCTGATTACGCGCCGGGATGTGTTCGAGAAGGTTGGACTGTTCAACAGCCGTTTGAAATCCGGTGGCGACCGCGAGTGGGGTGAGCGAGTCGTCGCCGCCGGCTACAAGGTTGTGTACGGTGATGACGTCTGCGTAGGGCACCCCGCGCGGAGGACTTTGTCAGAACTGGCGCGCAAGATTGTCCGGGTGAGCGGTGGCCGTTTTGACCGCATCAAACAGCGGCCGGGCAGCCACTACTGGGACCTGGTCAAGGACCTGCTTTGGAGCCTCAGGCCGCCGTTCAGGGCCATCAGCAAGATCAGGAGCGATGAGAAGACCCAGGGGCTTGGCACGGGCCTTCGAGTCCTCGGCGTGATGCTCTTCGTCCGCTACTTGACTGCAGCTGAGAGGCTGAGGCTGATGCTCGGTGGAAGGTCGAGGCGCTAGCGTCGTGACGAGCCAGTCCAGCTGGATGAAGCCTGGCGCGACGCATGCGCAAGAGGAGCCGTTGGTTTCGGTGATTCTGTCTACCTATAACGGTGGAGGGCGCATCCTCAACGCCATCCAGAGCGTCCTGCGGCAAGACTATACGAACTTCGAGCTAGTTGTCGTAGACGATGGCTCCACAGACGCGACCTCCAGTGTGGTGGGAAGTGTGACCGACCCGCGTCTGGTACCGTTGAGTATGAAGGCCAACGCCGGGCTCTACGCCGCGCGCACGCACGCTATCGAGTCTTCCAAGGGCGAGCTCCTGGCCTTCATCGATGATGATGATGAGTGGGTACCCGGCAAGTTGTCGCGTCAGGTGAAGCTGCTACGAGAGCGCCCCGACGTTGCCCTGGTGCATGGAGCGGTCATCGACGTCTTCCCGAGCGGAGAATCGCGCCTGCGGCCCGCACACCGGAAAGCGAACGACTACCACGAGATCCTGTGCCAGGACAGGCTGGCTACCTCAACCGTGGTGGTACGCCGGACCGCATTCGACGCTGTAGGCGGCTATGACTCAAGCGTCAGAGCGTTCGGCGACTGGGACCTTTGGACTCGCATCGTGAGCAGGTACAAGATCGCGTCGATCGCAGAGCCTCTGGCGACGGTGCAGCTCAGAGAAGGAAGCATTCAGCGTGGCTCCGTGGAGCGCTTTGAGTATTACCGCGGAATCGCGATCGAGAAGCGCCGGCCGGAACTCAGAGCCTGCGGCCTGGAACGCCGGGCTGAGAGCCTGCATCACTATGCAGTGGCCGCCAAGCTGTTCGGCGCCGGCCGGAACAGAGATGCGCGCCGCCGTATAGGGCAGTCGTTGCGCTGCCGCCCCACTGTGGAGGCGCTGGCACTGCTGTTCCTGACCTACCTCAACCCGAGATCGTCGCACTGGGCGCGAATGCAGTTGCGCAGGGCGCGGGCGTTGCTCAGATCATGACGACACCTATGTTGGTCACCGACGCAAAAGGACAAACGAAGGTCAAGGTCCCGAGGCTGCTGCATCCTGGCATATGGTTTGCGATGGTTTGGACGACTGTGCTTTCTCTGTGGGCTGGTCTTCCAGAGGACACCTTCCGTGCGATTACAGGCTCAGATCGCTATGTAACGCTGAACAGCGCCCTGTATTTGACGCTGGCTCTGGTTGCTTTCCTCATTGGCACGTTTATGGGTCCAGGCCTGTTTAAAGTACGAATTCCCGCTGTCAAGCGAGCAGATCCAGGTGCGGAACGTACGATACCGCTCCTAAGGCGGGGCACGCTCATAGCGCTGTCCGTTGGAGGCGCGGCCTTCGCACTGATCGTTGTGCAGGGCGTGATCAAGGCGGGCGGGCCAGGCAGCTTCGCAGACGAGTTATTAAGTGGAGTGCCCTGGTCGGACCTGTCCAGCAGATACTTCACGTCTTCGAGAATCCAGGGGGTGACCGTCTGGGTTCAAATCAACTCCGCCGTCGCAGCCCTGGCGACTTTGGGCCTGCTGATCGAGGCCGGGAAGGGCGCCACCTCCAGATTCTTTCGATACTCCCTGCTAGCAGGCTTTATCATTGCTCTCTTGCAGGGCTTCCTGTTGTCAGACAGGTTGACGACTTACGAGTACCTGGTGGTGGCGGGAACGGTCTGGGTTGGCCTTCGCACCTATCGAGGAGAGCCGGTACTCACGCCGCGGGTTCTCGTGCGCGTTGGCATTCTACTGGCGGTGGGCGTTGCTGTCTGGTTCAGCGCCGAGTTTGGGCGGTCATACCTTCCGCGCTACGGCCCTTCGGTCACCAGTGGTGACAAGGTAGACAGCCTGGCTGTGGACGACGAGGACCTCGAAGCGCCTTCAGTCAGCTCGGTTGCGGGCAACCAGTTCCTCGCCTACATCCTGACAGGCCCCAACAATGGCCTGTATGCCGTGGACCACTTCCGCAATCACACAATAGTCTATCGCTCAGCCAAGGCTCTCTTCACCACTACCGGGCAGGACAACAGCAGTGCACCTTTCGTAGGGGCTGGAATCGCCGAGGCGAGCAGCCTGCTGCGCGAGATCTATGCGGTTCCACGTTTCACGGTGTATTCCTTTCCGGGCTACGCCTTCATGGACCTATCCTGGGGAGGCATTGTCCTGACGTTCTGGTTCGGGATGCTGGTCGGAGCGGTCTACTATCGCTTCGCGGTCGGAGAGTTTTGGGCGCTGCTCATTTACCCGTTCTTCTTCGTGGGAGTCCTGGATTCCTGGCGTATCCTCTACTGGTCGGAGTCGCGGATGCTTGTCCCCGTCCTGCTAATCGCGATCGTCTCATATGCCGTCTATGCTGATGGCCGAAAGGTGACGAAGTTAGCGGATATTGGCCGGTCTAGGGAAACGGGTGTGGTAGATGGCGCCTAAGGTCGCCCTGATCCAGAACCATGTCGGCCTGGATGGTCGTAGCCAGACTCTCGTTTCGCTTGTGGAGTTGCTCAACGCCAGGCAGATCGTGCCTGACATACTCACATTCTCCGGCCGGCAGGACGCTGAGCGTTTCCGATCGCTCTCGTCCCTCGCTCTTGAGTTCAAGCTGCGGAGCTTCCGCAAACCGCCTTTGCTGGCTGGCGATCTTCTACAGGAATTCGCGATACCGTACCTGTTCAGGGGGAAGTTGAAGTCCTACGACCTTGTGTTCGCAAGCAACACTGCGATCTACGGGTACCCAAAAGAAGTCGAGCTGCTGAGGCTGGTCTGCTTCCCCCTCGAGCAGGTCTCAACATACGAGGGCCGGTACAAGGAACCTGCGTATCGCATATACGGGTTCATACACAAAGTCCTTTGCAGTATCGCGTCTCACCGGACCAGCTACCACGGGCGGTGGCTTGCAAACTCGGAGTTCACGCGCGAGGTCATGGAGGCGACGTATCCTCTAGCTGGCGGCGAGATCGAAGTGGTCTACGCTCCTGTGAGCACGGAAATCGCGGGCGAGGGCGCCGCTCGCGAGCGCTCCGTTGTGACCATCGGCGGCTTTCACCCAGACAAACGCCAGCTGGACCAAATAGAGATGGCCCGGCAACTGCCGGACGTGAAGTTCTACCTGATAGGCAGCACGAGGTCCTCACGTTACCTCAGGCAGTGCCAGGAAGCAGCCAACGCCGCGCCCAACGTCCAGTTGATACCGAACGCGTCACGGGCACAGATCACGGACATTCTCTCTCGCGCGAAGGTCTACCTGCACACCAAGCAGTACGAGCATTTCGGCATCGGGACGGTAGAGGGCATCGCGCACGGGTGCGTGCCGATAGTCCACGACAGTGGCGGACAGCGCGAGGTCGTGCCGTATTCCGAGATGCGCTTCGCGGACTCTGGTGAGGCTGTGAGACGAATCCGGTCTGCGGTGGACGGCGACTTCGACAAGCTTCTTCCGGATCTCCAGACCCACATCCAGTCTTACAGCCAGGAGTGCTTTAAGACCACGATGGCCAGGATCCTGGACGATGCCCTTGGGGAGCCTGTATCCAAGACGATAAGCGCCGTAGAAGCAGGCTAACCGGCAACCGCCCGCGATCTGTGCTCGCGCGCCTCGGGCTCTGTAGCAGCAATCAAACGAATGAGGGGTATGAGAATATGAGAGTCAAGGGGAGTTCTGGCAGGAGCAATCTCGCCCCTGGAAACGAGGCATGAGGAACTACGCGAACCTGATTCGCCAGGCCGTCCAGAATCCAAGCTGGTTCGTGGAGAACCTCCGCATGCAGCGGCTTAGGCGTCTGGGGCACCATCGATCGCTGAACATCGCGTCGGCAGAACGGAGCGACCCAGAGCAGACCTTGATGACGCTCCTGGGTCTCGAAGTTGATGGGCTTCGTGCCTTGCTGAACGAACGCTACGTGCCGTCGGACTCGAACTCCGAGTTCCAGTCTTGGAACGCCTCGAATCGGCTGCTAGAAGTGCTGTGGGTGACTGTTCGTAGCCTGAAGCCCGCGATAGTTGTCGAGACGGG
The DNA here is from genome assembly GCA_964572535.1 of uncultured Dehalococcoidia bacterium. Lineage (GTDB taxonomy): Bacteria > Chloroflexota > Dehalococcoidia > DSTF01 > WHTK01 > WHTK01. The sequence goes on along the minus strand of CAZNHI010000001.1, from coordinate 16,474 downwards.
TGTGGCGCGCGGCTTCTCTTCGGCGACAATCCTTGCCGCGCTTCGACGAAACGGTAGGGGAGTCCTCCATAGCGTCGACCTACCTGCCCTAGGTATCGAAAAGGACTCCTTCACCGGCAGGGCGGTCCCACAGGAGCTCCGGGAAGGCTGGCGACTCCACCTGGGCCCATCGAGGATCCTGCTTCCCAAGATCGTGAAGGAAGTGGGGTCCATCGACATCTTCTTGCATGACGCGGACCACACGTACGAGTCTCAAATGACGGAGTACCGTACCGTCTGGCCTGCTCTCCGGCAGGGCGGAGTGATTCTCTCAGACGATGTTAACAATCCTGCGTTTCCGGAGTTCTGCCGGCATGTAGGCGTGATTCCGTACCTGATGGAGCAGGAGAAACAGACCGTCATCGGCATCGCCCAGAAGCCCTGATCAAGCGTCCTGCGGCGCCGGCGACCCGTTCGTCAGTTACCTTCGCGAGCGACTTCAGTCGGCAATCAGGCCAAGCGCGCGTTCGGTAGAATTAGGCGGCCTTGGCGCGAGAGTTAGCCCACCCTTATCGAGCTTATCTCATCTACCCAGACTCGAAAGCCGGGAGAAGTCCACCCTTGCGACTCGGCTTGAGCCCCAGACACAAAGTCTACTAAGCCGCTCTCCAGCTCGATTTGGTTGTTCTTGGTTTCTGAGCCGCTGAGGCGCCAGTTCTTGTTGAGACCAGTCAGGCTTAGGCCACTGAATGATGAGTTGGCCGTGCCGTCGAGGAGCATACCCAGGCCGTTGCTTGTCGGACGTATCGGATTGGAGATACGGATCGCTTCACAGGAGATGTTGCGCATTTGTATGTTCCGCGCCCTCATCAGATTCGCGAACTCGAACTGTAGAGGACCGCGGAATGAGAAGCCATCGATGGAGATGTCATGCATCTTGCCAGCACGTTCGATCGTGTTGTGGAAGAAGATCGCTCGCTGGCACCGGCCTACGGCGTCCTCTGCCGTGACATTTTCAACGGTAATGTTGTAGCACTCGCCTTGATAGCCACTGTTATAGCCCTTGAAGTAGAGAGGCACGCCACAATTCTCGAAGCGAACGTTACGCACGTGGATATCATGCATGTTGCGATGGTGTTCACTACCGAAGGCAATTCCGGAGTCTCGAGACCTAATCACTCCATCTTCGATGAGAATGTTGTAGGTCTCACTTGGCCCCACGCTCGCTAATGTCTTGGGTGAAATGGAGTCGTCATTGGTGTTGAGGTCGAAGTTCCTCACGGTGACGTCATGGGAGTTCCGGATATCGATGGCGTCGTCGATGTTCCTGTTGCTGACCAGGGCATTCAGATTCGTGTACCCATCCACCAAGATGTGATGAGACTCATCCACGGTGACTGCGACGGAGTCATTGCGCTCGATCAAGGTGTCGAAGAGATCAATGTACGAGCTGCCAACGACTCGTATGTTGTAGTTGTTGCGTATTGTGGCTTCATGGCGCATGCGCATTCCGTACGTCTTGATGTTGGTGACGTTGTTGAACATAATGCCGTGCGCCTGGTCGGAGACGAAGCGTAGCTTTGCTCCGGAATCAAACTCAATCTCGCGGTTGCTTTTTGGAAGGAGGGAGTTCGAGAGTCGGTAAGTTCCGGACGGGAAGAAGACCCGGCCGCCTACCGGGACCTGAGATAGAGCCGCGTTGATGGCATTCGCGTCGTTGCCTGAATCGTTTCCTAAGGCACCGAAGGACTTGACGTTCACGATTGTCTGGGCGTCAGCCCTTGAACCTGCGATGAGGAAGGCTGCTGCCCCTCCAAGGGCAATTGCCGAACGCTGCAGGAAAGCGCGCCTGGGGATTCTCCGTGAGGAAGCCTGGGTCTGTGCGGACATAGAGCCGGTCTTTCCGGTAGGCCCGTTCGCACGAGCCGATAGACCGGCAACGTGCGGCGGGGTTACCACTACGTACTATTACTACTGTTGATGTTCGGCGGAATCTGGTGGCGGTTTAGGGATCCCGCCTTCTCTGTGGCCGGCGGCGTGCGATTGTGGTCAGTCTCTAAGCCAGCTAAACCAGTGAGTGTGCCGCTCCGCCAGGGCTACGGCGTCCGGGTGGGCCTGAGAGCTAAGGCAGAGCACATTTTCGATCAACCCGCTCACTTCATCATCGAGTTGTTCGATACTCAAACGGCGGGTGACAAAGCCCCGTCCGGCGCGGAACACCTCGACAAACGGAGTTGCGAGCCTGGCCTTACCCCGGCCCATGTCGATTGAATAGAAACGGTCATAGCCTGCCGGCAGAAGCGTGGAGAAGACCTCGCTGATCGTGTGACCATTCCGGCGAGCGCTGTTCGCGCTGGCCTCAATGATCCAAATAGGATGTGCAGCCTGGTTCAACTTCTGGCTGCCAGCGAGAACCTCGCTCTCGAAACCCTCGACGTCAACCTTGATCACGAGACGCAGGCGCTCACCCAACCTAAAAGCGTTTCGCAGGGCATCGTCAAGGGCAACCAGGGGCACGGAATTGGATGAAGCCTCCTCGGTGTCTCGGACCCTGGTCCCGTGGATAGGCCCGTGTGTGAGAACAATCTCAGCAATCCCTTCGTGGGAGCCCACGGCCTTCCTCTGAATATGGACATTCGCGGCGTTGTTGGCGCTGACATTGTGGTTCAAGTCCTGATAAGCGACGGGGTGAGGCTCAAACGCGATCACTCTGCCTTCCGGGCCGACGAGACCTGCGGCTAGGGTGGTGAACCAACCGATGTTGGCGCCGACGTCCACGAACCAATCGCCCAGCCCCAAGAGGGCGGTCACCACGGCCGTGGTGCCGCGTTCATAGACGCGGGAGAAGTAGATGGACTGGCCCTGGCCTGCCGGTTCGCCTAGGTCGAGCAGGAGGCGCCGATTGGCCCAGACGTCGACTTCGTAACGGCCTTCCCAGGCAGGCGACATCCGCCGGGACAGACGACGCTGAATCGGCATACGGAGGCCAAGGGGAGAGAGTATTCTGCCCATGACGCGCCAGGCACGGGCGCTGAGCGGAGGACTACTCGGTCCGGGCAATAGAATCCGACGCCTACTACTCACAGGCTTAGGATTCTATTCGGGATCCGAGAGCCTGACCGCAGATGACCTAAGCCTGTGCGCAAGAGATGAAGGTCCAGGCGGGTACGGCTCATCAGATGTCCAAGTTAGGGCTGATAGCCGGTCACCTGCGGCAGGGCGGCCCCGCACCGTTCATCAGTAACCGGCTCATCGTCCACATAGTTTCCCGTGCAAACGACGGAGCACGAACCCGGCCCGACTCGCAGATCGAGGTCTATTGCCGACTGTTGAATATCGAAAAGGTAGTTGTCCACAAACGCAACATTGCAGGCGTTGAGTCTCGTGCGCAGGCCGCTGTAGGCCGCGTCCACAACTGTGTTGTTGCGCACCAGTATGTCACGAACTGATCCGTTTCTCTCCGACGAGATGTTGATGGCAGCGTGGCCGGTCCTCTCACCCGTGAGCGTCGTCCCGGTGGTCTGAACGTGCGAGATCTGATTCCCTTCAATGAGCACGTTGCGGGCGCCGTAAGTATTGTAGTCATCCTCTTGGGTCACCATGATGCCTGCCCCGTAACTTGTGTGAGAAATGACGTTATTCCTGATTGTGATGTTCTCACCGCCTGCGACTGCGATGCCGCGCGACCATTGCTGACGAGAAAGGTCATTGCCTTCCACGAGGACATTCGAGACCAGGCCATGACCGACGGTGCCAATCATGGAAATCATGTCATCACCTGAATCACGCACGATGTTGCCCAGGACCTGCCCATTCGTTGCGCCGTCAACCTGCCGTATGGAGTCCGCGGTTGAATTGCTGACGCTGTTTCGAGAGAGGAGATATCCCTTCACACCGTCAATCAGAATGCCGGCGCTCTCTATCTGATTGTCGATTATCTCTACGTTGCTCACGTCTTTGGCAACGATGATGTAGTTTGCGTGTTCGGCGCGCTTGTTAACCGCGGATGACAGCCGAAAGCCGTAGACGCCTGTTTCGTTGGCTCTCAACGTAATTGCCATCGTATCCGGGGTTGAGACTTGATGAAGGTGGGCGCCTCCGTAGCCGGAAAGCCTGACGCCGTCGTGAGTCACCCGCAGGCTACTGCTGTAAAGGTACTCGCCAGCTGGAAATACGAGAGTGCCACCCTCCGTCATGCTATCGAGGGCGTTCTGTATAGCCTTTGTGTCGTCGGTTTTCCCATCACCCTTCGCCCCGTAGTCGGTTACATTGTGCAACGGGTGGGTGAGATAGGGTGTATCTGGCCTGGGAACCAACGGCCGCGCTGGAGTGGTCTCCCTTGTCGCGAGTGTCGGCACGTCTGACGCCTCTGTGGTGTGTTCGGGTGTCAGCGCAGCGGGATCTGAGGTCGCCGTCGGAGACTGATCGCCTATCTGTGGCGTTGGGCCTGTCGTCGCTGCGGAGTCACCAGACTTGTCTTCTTGACCTGAGTCGCGGCCCAAATTGGCCACGACAGCGCCTCCGATAATCAGAAGCGCGACTATGACGAAGCCCATCCTGAGAGAGGGCCGCAAGAGATATACCAACCTACGTCGTTTGTTCATTCAGGATTCATGGTGTCTTGAGGCGGGGAAGGGCCTCCGTCTTAGGATTGCCGAAGCGTGGCTTCAACAGCATCCAGCATACCGGTCAGAGCGATCACTCCGCCGAGTTCAAGTCTCGGACGATTCGTGGGGTATGGTGCTTGTACTATACAGCAACCTAACCTTGAAAGAGGTACCACCGTCAAGCCGCGCCTAGGCAACGGAGCTAAGCCGGTGCCCGGGGTCTCGGTCTTGAGACCGGCATCACCGCTATCGGTTGACGTACCGTTATGCCAACCCATACGCTGCATTATTAGAAAGAGCAGGGAATGCCGGGGGGGATGGCTCATGCATGGGCCCAAGAGGAATTGGATTGCGGTCGTACTCGTAGCCTTGGTGGGCTACTTCGCAGCAGCAAGTAGTGCTGAGGCTCAGTATCCGCCGCCAGACCGCAACCTACTTTGCTCCAGTGACCTGACAGCGCTCCTTGACAGTGGTGAGGGCGTAGTGACGGCCACCTTAATCGACCTGAACACTAATCAGCCAGTTTCCGGCGTCGTGGTCAATTTCGAAGCCGAGGGCGCGACGCTCAACCCAGCGAGTGATACTACTGATTCTAACGGCGTAGCCGAGACTACGTTCGACCCTTCCGGGACGGGCACCGTCAAGATAACGGCAACGTTCGGCGATATTAGCTGCGATGTGTTGGTCGAGGTCCTGGGCCAGCAGGTGGCGTCTACCCAGCGAGTGGCTGAAGTTAGGGCATTGCCGTCCGTTGGCAGTGGTGGTGTGGCGGCCCTGCCTGGTGACGGAGTGCCGTTGACCTGGCTCCTCGTGATCGGTGTCCCGCTTCTCGCCGGCATTCTCTGGCGGGTGCGAAGCACCACATCCTGAGCCTGCAGAGCATACCCGGCAACGCGCCTCTACTTCGAGAACCGAATCTCAGCTTCGATGTGCCTGTCAGTGCGTAGATCGGTGACTATTAAATTGCCATCGATGGGAACCCCGTCGATGAAGAGGCCTTCAAGGGTGGCCGGCCGCCTTAGCACAAGGCGGAATTCGAAGGGGACCGCCTCCGTGCCGGATTCTTTCTGGACGTCGAGCCTGTATCTGTAAGTGCCTTCCGAATAACGAATGGGCATCTCATAGGCAAACTGCACTGTCGATTTCGCTCCGGGTGGTACTCGGAAGAATCGGCCAAAGACCTTCTTGTCGAACTCGGCCTCAACTTGCTCGGCGCCGACACGCTCTCCATCCAACCAGACATCTACCAGGATTGCATCTGCGGGGACATACACTCTCGTGTAGCTGCCGTAGACGCCTCCGAGCATCAGGTCACGCACCAGGGCTGGATTGCGGCCGGCACTCCACTCAGGGAAAGGATTGCGAATCTCATACGTCACGACTGAGCGGATGCGGTCGTCCGGGAGTACGTAAACCTCGAGACGGGCGCTTGGCTCCAGTATCAGGTTGAGCTTCGTGCTGTTGACACTCGTGTCGGCGATGAGCAGGAAGTCGCCCTCGGTCTTCTGGAGGCCGCCATCGAGGCCGTAATCGACACTCAGCTCTTGGAGGTCTGGGTCGTTGAAGTTGAGCTGCAGGTGCCGTTCTCCGCCCATGCGATTCAAAAGCTCCAGGAGGTCTATCCACTCCTCCTTAGGCGCCGACAGGAGGTCGTCGATTAATGCGCGAGCCAGGTAACCGAGGAACGCCTTGCCAGGTTGCCTCAGGCCCGGGACATAGGCCTCATCTCGCGTCAATTCGAGGATCAGCTCCTGAGCGTTCTGGGGCGTGACGGAAACGCCGTAGTCAGGAACGCGAACGGGGCCTAACTCCTCCAGCAGCGCCACAAGAAACTTTAAGTCGATGGCAATGACTCCGTCCGTCGGAGCGACGCCAGCTTTGCCGGTGAACTCCCTGGCGAGGTTTGCCGTGGTCGGAAAATCTGGGTACCAGCCCGCCTCGCCCAACGCCCAGGACAGGTCTTTCTTCAGGTAGTTCTTCAGGGGCGCCGGCGGTTCTATGTACTCTCCAGTGGATTCCTGCCAGCGATCGAACAGCGTGGCGAAGGACTCCACTTTAATTTCGCCTAGACGACCATCCGTGAAACTGACGACGCCATAGCTGGATATGAGGCCGCCTGAGGGAAAGAGCTCTGTGTCATTCTGAGGCAAGAGGAGATACGTCCGCTGCGAGTCCGCGCCAAACAGCCCAGGCAGGAAGGCGTTGGCTCGTTCGTAACCCTCCACAAGCTGGTCCAGCTTCGTTACGGACTTCTCCAGATCTCTTGCAGCCCGGTCGAGCGGTCCCAGAAGGTCGCCGGGCAGTTCCTCATGAAGGTCCTGAATCCGGACGAGGCCGACTCGAAGGTCAGCCATCGGTTCTTCTTGCGTACCGATGAAATCAAGAGCTCCCTGCAAGGAAGTTTCCCCGGGAGTTCCTTCATACTGTTTGAACGCCAGAGCTACGTCAGAAGCGCGGATCCCAACCCGGGCCGACTCCTCAGCAGCAAAGACGAGTGTCCTGAGACCGGAAGACTGATTGCCCACGATGGGCACGACGGCGGCGAGATTGAGGAAGGGGTCGGTCTTGGTGAATGTCTTTGCCGAGCGCAGATGCCTGCCGGCCTCTTCCAGCTGGGCGCGCTTGTCCAGGATCTCGTCTTCGGAGTATTCGAGGCTGATCAGGTCGATGTCTACCCGGATCGACTGGAGAATCTTCTGCGCGTCGGTGAGGTCAGAGTAGAACGAGTACGCCCTGTGGGCCTCAACCAGTGCCAGGGCGAGGGCTACAACAAGAAGCAGAAGCCATAGTCGGCCTCGAGGCCAGCGCAGAGAACGCAAGAGGCTCATAGAAGGAAGTACCGGCCAGGGACGATCGGAATACCCCGTGCTACCGCCACCTCAGCCTCGTCGCCGACGGGAAGAGGACTTCAAAGGAGATTTCGGCAGCCACGCCACTTAGCATACTTCGAGGCGGCGACCCAGGAAGCGCGCCCGGTTCTGCCAATGCTGTGCGACTCCGTCCTGGCATGGGTGACTTACTGGACGCAATGAGTTGAGTCTGTCCCTCCTTGAGTTCAATTCGCTGGAGCTCAGAGAGCGATCTTCAGAGTCACGCACGAACTGCTAGACGGTCTGTGTAGCCTTGTTGGTTACGGCGTCCCACGCGTCCGAGAGCAGGTGCTTGTGCTGTTCGATGTCGCACCGCTTCGCAGCCTCAAAACCGAGAAGCCGCATTTCTTCAGGGTAGGGACGTGACAAGATCTCCGGTAGCTCGTCGAGCGACTGGAAGAGGATTCCGCCGCCGCCAAGGAAGTCGAGTTGCTCCTGCCGCCTGCCAGGGAGCTCTTGCCAGCACACACCGACACCGCTGGCCTGCGCCTCTGCGATGCCCACGGGGAGGCCAACCTTGTTAATCTCAGGGTCGCACGAATAGACGAGCCAGTCGTAGCGGGGGTAGATCTGGGGCATCTCCTCCGGGTCTGCGTATTTGATCGAGATCGCGTTGCCGTGCCTGGCGTTGTAGTCGCGAGTCGCCCCTATAGACGGTCCAGCCGCATAGAGGTCGAACTCGAAGTCGCCGCGGCCGCGCATCATCACTGCCAGGTCGACAAAATCGTTGTGAGCCTTCTTACCGACCGCGGGTCCACTGCACATGACGTACCCGGTCGGCGCTCGCTTCTCGGGCCGATAGAACGCCTGGAAGTTCGCCACAGGCCAACAGCTTGTGACCCTTTCGCGATTGAGCCCGCGGTCAATGAGGCGCCTGCAGGATTCGGGGAAGGCCAGTACCAGCTTGCACCAGGGGCTGTTGGCCGCCTCGCAGTACGCCTCGAGCTTGTTGTGCGGCTCGGAGAGGATGTCCATCGAGTGCGTCCGGACGGTGAAGGGGATGTGATGCTTCTCGGCGAGGGTCATCATCAGCAGGCTCATGCCGAGATAGTGACCATGCAAGACGTCTGGTTTGAACTCTCCAATCACGGTGTCCACGCGCCGAAGGAAGTCCAGTTGTTCCGGGTCATCGAACTTCTGGTTGACCCTTTCGATCGGACCGTAAACGAGGCAAGGCGCCTTGTATTCGATCAGCGTGTACTCCCAGGGGCGCCGGCGCGGCCGTTTGCTCTTGGAGTATGTAATGATCTTGATTTCGAACTTCTCGCTAAGGCTCCGGATCTCCTCGTGCATGTAGCTCTCGGAGAAGTTCGGGTAGGCGACGATGAAGTACAAGATGCGCGGCTTCCCTCCGCCTTCAGGGAGAGGGATCATCTGGGGCGCCGGCGCGAAGATTTCAGCCAGCTTGGTTCGAATCTTGGGCGGGGTCAACTTCCTGACCTTGGACAAGTTCAGCTTGGTACGGAGCGGAGAAACTACCGACATCCTTGCTTGGCTCCTCTGCGGTGATCCTGTGTGGAGGCAATATTAACGCATAACAAAGACGTTTTTGCCCTCGTCGCTTCGCGATAAGCTAATGGACGCCATGAGAGCAGTTGTCAGGTGGCCCTGGCTTAGAGCGATTGCATTCGGCGTGGTGACGGTTGGCGCCGAGGGATTCATGAAAGTGAGGGCCGGAATGCTCCCAACGACGTGCGCGACACGCCATTAGATGAACGCATCATTTCGTAGGCTGTTACTCCTCGAACAGAGGTATCTGATGTGACGCCACCTTTCTGGACACCGACGGCCAGGCTCTCATCTTGCCGCTCGCGGGCCGAACGAGTCGTATTGTGGTCTTTGCGAGCAGGGCACCGCCCCAACGCGGCCTTAGTGATTGCCGACCCCGGTCCCGAAGAGGGTCCGGCTGCTTCGGCCATCCGCTCCCTGGTAGCCGACAGCCACATGGCATACGACGTAGTCGAGAAAGACCCTGAGATAGGGCATCCAGCGCCACGCCTTCAGGGTCGCGGCGGTGATTTGGGCCCGCTCGCCTGGCGCAGACGTGATCAGGACTGCGGTCTCCAAACTGTCACGCGGAGGCTCTTGGATGAAGGGATAGACGTCACAGCCCGGACATTGTCCTGGCCTCACCACGCGGTCGAATTTGGCGCCCGAGGAGGCTGGTGAGTTGTGGTCACCCGGGCTTCAGAAACTGACTCCGGGGAGCGAACCTGCGCGCGCCAGTCGCAGCTTGGCTTCTTCGTAGAGCGCCGGCGGAAGGGGACCCTTGAGGATCGCTTCGATGTTCTGGCGGAGGTGTTGCGGGTTGACGGTGCCAACGATTGTCGTGGCGACGGATGGGTGGCTCTGGACAAAGCGGAGCATGAACTCGTACGGGCTCATGTCGCCGATAAGGTCGTCGAGGTGGGCCTTGTGCCAGATGCGCGACGGACGGCTGCGGTTCTGGCTGAGGCCGCCGCGGACGAATCCGCTTCGAACGATGACGCCGGCGCCCGAAGCGGCCGCGCGGGAGATCACTTCTTCGTGCTCGCGATTCAGGGCGGAATAGGGAATCTGGAGCGCGTCGAAAACTCCCATCGCTATGTGGTCCTCGATATCAGGCAGCGTGGAGGAAACGCCGATGAAGCGGACCTTGCCTTCCTTCTTCAGTTGGAGGGCGGCTTCGAGCGCGCCGTGCTCCTCAAGCTCGGCTATGGAGGGGGAGCCGTGAAACTGCAGGAGGTCAATGTAGCTGCTCTTCATGCGGGCGAGGCTCTGATCGAGGCCGGCGACGATGTTCTCCGGGGTATAGAGATGATTGAGGGAGGGTTGACTGCGCCGCCGTCGGCGCCTGGGAGCAAGGTCCCGCGTGATCTGCCAGAGCAGTGTGTTGCCGATGAGGGGGCGGAGTCTTTGGCGCAGGTTGTGAGGCCGGCGCGGACCGGGGTCATTGAGGAGGCAGCCACACTTGGTGGCCAGAATGAAGCGCGATCGATGTTGGGAGATGTACTTGCCGATGCGCTCCTCGCTGAGACCGTAGTCGATGGAGGTGTCCACAAAGTTGATGCCTGATTCGAGCACGGCCTCGAGGATGGCCTGGGCCTGAGCCTCGGTAACTTCGCCGGTGTGGCGGCCACTTTCGACGGCCATGGCCCCGTAGCCGAGCGGGGTGACTTTGAGGTCGGTGCGGCCGAGGTAGCGTTCGGGAAGGCCGGGCACGGCGGGTCTGTTCACGAAGTCGGGCTGCTACCGCGCTTCGAGAACCGGTCAAGGGTCAGCTGTCGCGCCGTCTTCAAGGCTTTGAAAGGCGCGCGGCGCCAGCGATGCAGAGCTCGATAACGGAACCACCCCAATCGCGTGAGGCGGTGAACGCGGGTCTTCTGGATGTCGTAGCCGGTGGGGAATCTAACCATGCCCCACTTGTCGTGTATGTACTGGTGGCTGCCGATGACACCCTGGTAGTCCCATTTGTGAAGGAAGTAAGGCTGCTCGTCGGGATGGACCGGGGGTGGCGGGATGAAGACCAGGCGACTGCTGGGCTGGAGGACCATCGGGACGCCTGCCTTGTGCAGCGCGAGGCAAATATCGACTTCCTCACGCGCGGTGAGGGCCGGATCGAAGGGCTGCACGCGCTTCAGGACGCTGGTCCTGAAGAGGAAGCAGTGCGCCTCCGACATGGTGATGGGTTGGGGCTCCCGAATCGCGTCAAGCTCCCGCGACTCACCCAGGGAGGCGATGTGAAGTTCCATCCCGCTTTCGCCCTGCCTGAAGTCCAGCTGTCCGATGTTGGAGTCATCGTGGTAGTGAGCGTCCCAGCCCTCGAGAATTCGCGGCACTGCCACATCAGCGTTGCAGTCCTCCATCGCGGCGATGAGGGATTCGAGCCAGCCTTCGCTGACGAGCAGGTCGTTTTCCAGCATGCAGGTGTATTCACTGGTGCTGGCCTCCGCGACGAGGACCTTGCAGGCGTTTGAGTGGATGGGACCGCCGCCCTCTATGAACTCAACGTTGTCTCGCCCGGTTATCGCGGCCTCGATCTCCCTGCGGAATCGAGGAGGAATGTCGCAGTCGACGATAAGGAGCTTGAAGTCGATGGGCGTGTACTCAAAGAGGCGGTGCAGGGCGCGGCCGGCCATGGAGAACCGCTCCTTGGGCATGAAGCCGATGGTTACGGTCGGCCCGGTTCGGGCGATGTTTGTAGAAACGTCGGTTGCGGGCGTTGCGCTTCTCCTTATGGCCCGCCTTTCAGCAGGCCTTGTTGGGTCTGAGTCCAATGTAATAACGGACCTTGTGCGGGAATCGTAACGGTTTTGCGATGGTTTTAGGAGGTGGAGATCGAAGGCTTCTCGGCCGAAAGTTTCGTAATGCGGTTGAAGCGGGCGGAATGAGGTGGGGCTGAAGGGTTGGCGGCGCTTGAGTGAGGACTTCCCGGTCGCATTTACTATCGCCTTCCCTGTAGGTTACCGTCGAGCAAGACAGGCAGGACTGACACCACTATCGCCTGGCGCACTGCCCTCTATCCGACATGTCGTCCCTTGTCGTGCTCACGGGGCTTGGCCTGATAGGAGCCCGTCGCCGACTCAAGGGAGGCCCGTCAGCCCCGGTAGTCCTGCAGGAGGTAGAGGATGATCACTCTCGGGGTTGACGCACACAAGAGCATCCATGTCGCCATCGCCGTAGACCAAGCCGGGCAAGAGCTCGGCGAGTGGCGAGGACCTAATTCACGAGAAGGCTGGACCTCGCTTGCCAACTGGGCGTCGTCTCTAAACGACCACTGCTGGTGGGGGATCGAGGGCGCCTGGAGCAACGGCCGTGGACTGGCGCAGCATCTCGTGCCTCGGCCTCACGGTCTTCGAGATAAGCCCTCGCTGGACGGCACGCCAGCGCCGTAACAGCCGTCGACCGGGCAAGTCTGACCATCTCGACGCGCGGGCTGTGGCGAGATGCGTGCGCGAGGAAGCGCCGAAGCTACTAGTGGTCAACGCAGAAGACGAGACAGTCGTCCTGGACCTTCTCTCGACGGAGCGTGATGCCGCAGTCGCGGAGGCGACGAGGCTCCGCAATCAGATTCATGCGCTCCTCTCCCAGACGGACCCTCAGTATGCGCCTCGCCTACCAGCGCTCACCTCGGCTGCCGGCCTCCGGGCACTGGAGAGCTACGTCGCCCCTTGCCAGACGCTGATCCAGGAACATCGGACGCCCTGCGCAACCGCCGTCGCGCGCGACGCCTACGCCAAATTTCTACGGCGACGCCGTCGAAAACGTAGCCGCGTTCCTCAAAGGCTCCCCGATTCGGGTGCTCAACGCTTGAAAGGGCTGTTGATCCGGGATAGATCTGGCTACCGGGCAGGCTTGAGGCATCGGTAGATCACGTTGTCGTTCATGACTCCGTAGCGGCTAACCTCCTCTTTGGAAATCGCATCGGCATAAGCGATCTCCTCCACGACGAAGCCCGCTTTCTTTAGCCGCTCGACGTAGTCCTTGCCGTAGATCCGCACGTGGTCCGCCTGACCAAACACGCGCAGGCGCTCCTCCGGAGAGGTCACGCTCGGGTCTTCGAAGGTCACGTCTCGCGTGAAGTCTTGGGGGACCATCAGGATGGCCCAGCCGCCGGCCTTGAGCACGCGGTGGAGCTCCCGCATCGCCTGCTCGTCTTCCGGGATGTGTTCCAGCACGTGGTTGCAGATGATTACACCAAATGTATCGTCCTCGAAGTCCGTCTCGCGGATGTCCAGCTTCACGTCGGCACGGTTGTCATACAGGTCGCCGGTGACGTATTCCAACTGAGACATCTCGCGGAATCGCCCTCTGAACTGCTCCTCCGGCGCGACATGCAGCAGCTTCACCGGCCTGCTAAACAGCTCGGTCTCCCGCTGCAGATAGAGCCAAAGCAGCCGGTGCCTCTCGAGCGCGCCACATCTTGGGCAGCGGGCGTTCGGTCTCTGCGGGCGGCCGAATGGAAGAAACTGCCTGAAGCTGCGGCCGCAGCAGGGGCACTCGACCGCATTGCCAGTACTGGTCATCGTGCGAATGACCGATTTCATTCGCCTGGCCACACGGTGTGCCAGCATTGTCATTTCAAGTCCTCCGATATGATCCCCGAGGCTTGAGACTCAGCGTCCCAGATCAAGTAACGTACCGAAAACCTAGCTCATATCTGCCAGCGCTGGAGCGCGGTTACGCCAACGAAGTCTGCCCGAGACATGGTGGCACCGTCAGGTAATTGTGTCTATGGAAGTTGACGCTGGAGGCTGGCACTAGTGGTCGAATCATCAAAGACCACAGCCGTACCGTGAGACAAGAGTCCGGGTTCTTGCCATCGACTAAAAGTAGGACCCAAAACGGACGAAAACAACATGAGAACATCGCTTGGGAGGCAGAATGAAGAAACTTACCGGACCAAGGAGCGCCACTGGTAAAGATACGGTTCGTTGGAACGCCACGAAACAGGCGATTCTCGCGATCTCTCCGGTCGCAACCTCGCCGACGCTAGGCAGATCGTCGAGGAGTGGCGGCTGGACTACAATCAGGTCCGCACCCACAGCTCCCTCGCTGGGCTAACGCCCGAGGAGTACCGTCTGAGGATCACGCAAAGCAGGAATCCAGTACTGCCGCAGGAGGCTCCCCATAGGTCGGCCTGGACTTACTTGGCAACGAATCTTGTTCTCAGAAGCGCTGAGCATGTACAGCTCCTGCTAAGTGCGGCTCCAAGCGCGCATGAATGGGGTCGCGCGCAACCGGACGGCCTGCCGGGCTCCGTCTGTTCCATCGATTCCTGAGCGGGCCAGCAACCCACGCTCCAACAAACCTGGCAGGGCCCGAGCCATGCCCAGGCTTCAAGACACCTCCGGAGATTGTGAAGTGTGTCCCAAATGGCCGGACCATTTGGCCCTGCTGCGTGAGACCGTCGCTACGATAGCCTGGATGAGGGCATCCTCTCGATACGAGGGCAGGCCGATGGGAGATACGGGATGAGCCGGCGTTACGAAGACAACAACAGCGATCCGAGGGTCACGCGCCGTTCCTTCCTGGAGAAGGCTCTGGTCGGCGCCAGCGTGGTGTCGACGGGCGTAATCGTGGGCACGGCGGGCTGGGTGGTGGCGGGTTCGGAGCAGCCGGACGGGGCCGCGGCCAACGGCGCCGAGCACACGCCGCACGCAGCGACGGCGACGACGAGCACGGCAGCGACGGCGACGCAGGAGCACTCGGCGGAGGAGATGGACCGCCTGCACAAGGAGGGCATCGAAGCCTTCCTCAAGAACCAGACTACGCCGATCACCAAGGGCAAGGGCAACCAGCCGCTGCAGCCGGAGATCGAGGGTGGCGTGAAGGTGTTCCGGCTGAGCATCGACGAGGTCGAGTGGGAGGTGGAGCCGGGCAAGGTGGTGGCGGCGCGCGGCTACAACGGCGCCGTGCCGGGGCCGGTGCTGCGCGCGACCGAGGGCGAGACGGTGCGGGTCATCGTCAAGAACAACCTCAAGGAGAGCACGTCGGTGCACTGGCACGGGCTCTTCGTGCCGAACAACATGGACGGCGTGCCGTTCATCAACCAGGACCCGATCAAGGTCGGCGAGACGTTCACATATGAGTTCGTGCTGCGCAACTCCGGGACGCACATGTACCACTCGCACCACAACGCGCTGGACCAGGTGAACCGCGGGCTGCTGGGCGCCTTCATCGTCGATCCGCGCGACGCCAGCACGTACCCGGCGTACGACCGCGAGTACATCATGGTGCTGAACGACCTGTCGCTGGGCTTCACGATCAACGGCAAGGGCTTCCCGGCGACCGAGGCCGTGGTGGCGAAGCGCGGTGAGCGGGTTTTGATTCGTTACTTAAATGAAGGGGTGATGAACCACCCGATGCACCTGCACGGCATGCCGATGCGGGTGTTCGCGAAGGACGGCTGGCCGATCAATCCGCCGCAGATGTGCGACACGATCGACGTGGCGCCGGGCAACCGCTACGACGTGATCGTGGAGGCGACGGAGCCGGGGGTGTGGGCGTTCCACTGTCACATCCTGTCGCACGCGGAGGGGCCGGCGGGGATGTTCGGGCTGGTGACGGCGATGGTGGTGGGGGAGTAGGCGACGATGTCTGCGATGCAAGGCTAGCTTTGTGGCGACGGCTCCAGGGTTAGCTGACTAACGAGGTCCTTCACGCCTGATTCGTCCCTTATGCCTTCGGACAACTCATATGCAGCCAGCATAATCGTGTCGGCGAGGATGCGGGCTATCGAGTTCACCGGCAGAGCGGCCCAGAACTCCTCGCGGTCTTGTACCCATTCGACCAAGTCATGGAAACTAAGCTCGCTATCGAGAAACCGGCCGGTCTTAACTAGAAGCTGCGCATTTGCTGACATGAGTGAGACTCCAACTGAGTCATTGTACGTCGATTCCGCGACTCTTCGCCAAAGGTTCGATGAGCTAGACGTGCTGGGCCGATTGCGCAGGGGTGAAGTCACGGCAGTCATCGCGAAGCAGTGGCTGGCACCCGGATCTGCTGGACAGGCCGCGGGAACAATGTCACAGCGCGTTCTCTATTTCGAGGGTGAGCGGCTGATTGCCGTCGCTCATCAGTACCAGCTACCGGATGGCACGATTGGTGGGAGCGGCCGACACCTGCCCGATCCAAAGTGGCTGAGAGATGGCGATACGATTCTGAAGTTCAAGCTGACGAGCTAGGAAAGAAAACCGGCGGCCGATGTGGCCGCCGGTCTTATTAGTTACTGGTTGCTGGGCGCTACTCCAGGTAGTCGCGGAGCTTCTTGGAGCGCGAGGGGTGACGCAGCTTGCGCAGCGCCTTGGCTTCGATCTGGCGGATGCGCTCGCGGGTGACGTGGAACTCGCGGCCGACCTCTTCGAGGGTACGGCTGCGGCCGTCCTCCAGGCCGAAGCGCAGCTCCAGCACCTTGCGCTCGCGCGGGGCGAGGCTGGCGAGCACGTCCATGACCTGCTCCTTGAGCAGTTGATGGGCGGCGGCGTCCGCCGGGGCCAGTGCCACGGGGTCTTCGATGAAGTCGCCGAGGTGGGAGTC